>JANNEL010000247.1:0-8783 GCA_031378595.1 Alphaproteobacteria bacterium | reverse complement strand
CCGCTTCCGTTTCAAAACGACGGCCTGCCAAATTCGACACGGGCACCATACGTTGCGGTTCTAATTTTTATGGGCACTTTGGCCAAAGCAAACGCGCGCGGATGCGTGGGCGCCTGCCCTCGAATAGCCGTACGTGGCGCTCGGTAACGACTTCCGCGCAGGACGAGCGCATCCTTCTCGTTCGCGATTGATTCGTTCAGGGGGCTAGACGATGAGCAAAGCGCACAAACGTAATCGAGAGATCGAGATCGACGAGACCGATGAGGACAACGCGGCCGAAGGCCCGTCCGTGCTCTCAAACATTTTGGCGGCAAGCCGCGCGCCGCTCGCGCTGGTCTCGGCGCATAGATGGAAGGCTGTCGCCGCAGTCGCCATCGCCGCCGTCGGCCTCGCCCTAGGCACCGGCCTCTTGAACGTAAGCGCACTGACGTCGTGGATGACACGAAGCACACCGCAGCAAAAAAACGTCGCGACAGCAACGCAACCGGCGGACCAAACGGAAACCGAAGGCGCGACCACGCCCGCAGCCATCGCGGTCCCATCGAAGCCCGAACTCCGAGCGTGCTTCACGCCGGCTGAAAACTGCATGGACCTGATCGTCGCCGCGATCGACAACGCGAAATCGGAAATCTTAGTCCAGGCTTACAGCTTCCAAGCAAAGCCGCTCGTCAAAGCACTGGGCCGCGCCCACACGCGCGGCGTGAAAGTGCGTGTGATCCTAGACCGCGGCGACGAACGTCAAAGCGACCGCGCCGGCTCGCGCCTCATCGCCGAACGCATCCTGCCCCAAGTCGACACCGGCGTCGCCTCCGCCCACAACAAAGTCATGATCATCGACGGCGACAACGTCATCACCGGCTCCTTCAACTTCACCGAAGCCGCGCAGAAGAAAAACGCCGAGAACGTCCTGCTGATCAAAGGGCATCCGGAGGTGGCAGCGGCGTATCGCAAGAACTGGGAACGGCGCCTAGCCGCCTCGCGCCCATACTACGGAACAATGGCGCCGGTGATGTAGCAGGCGCTATCGAAGACCTCGGCGTCACCGATAACGCACTAGCCCTGGGAGCGCGGGCGTCCCGCCCGCTCTTCCCGGCGCGCCATGCCGGAACTCTCTAAAGGCTAATGCGTTTGCCCTTTTTTGCGTAATTACATCACTCCGGTCGATCCGTGACTATTCTCGGATTTTCCTTCAATCGGCGATACAAGCGGAGATAGAAATCAGCCGACTTATAGCCAGCAGCCGCAGCAGGCTCCAACAGACGCACAAGTTCGGCCTCCTCTTCTAAGTCTGGGGGATCTGCGCGACGGAGCCTATCTTCAAATTCGTTCACCAAGAACTGACCAAGGAGTGCGTCAACTCTCACATTTCCTTTCCCGGCCGTTTGTCTAAGCACGCTAATCGCCCGCTTATTATCCGGATCCACAAACGAGTAGGCGCCCGCCAATTCGTATGCTGCCTCCCCGTCACCTTGCTTCGCCCGCGAGAGCAACTCACGCTCAATAGCCAAAGTCCCGCACACGGGACCAGTGCATGGCGGATCCAAGAGGAAATAGGCGATCACCGTCGCCAAAGTGGCAACTGCAAAACACAACACAACTACGCGCCACCGCATGCCCAAACCTCTTAGCAACGGCTGTTCCTCTTTCTAAAGCGTCTTCGGCGAAGAAGTGGAAATCTGAATAACCTGGCGTCGCTAACGACGGCCACGTCGTTGTCCACTTCCCTGGCCCAGTTGACCAGCATCCTGGACGGAAATAGCGTTCATACCCTGTGTCTGCAAGGAAGTCTGACGAGAGTTCCGGTGACAGACGAGAGTTCCGGTGACACGTAACAAACTCTGCGCCATTCACGCACCCTACCTCGTCTCCCTGCTGCCCTTACGCTTCGCTGGCTTCGCCTTCGGCGCTGGCGGTGTCCGCATCATCATGGCCCCAAAAGGCAGCTGCACCGGCGGGTCGTCCGGCGTCATGCCGCGCGGATAGACGCCCATCGTGTTGTTCACCCGCTGCACATGCCGGTCGATAATGGCGGTCGCCATCGTGGCCGATGTCGCCGTGTATTTCAGCGTCATCCCGATCAGGAACAGATGAACGCCCGGCTGCCAAACCGCTTTACCCGTGCCGTCGTCGAACTCGCAGACGTCGATCGCCAGGAAATTTTCGTTCTGATTGTTGGGGCCCGGGATCACCTCGATCCCGCAGGCCAGCGCCTTGCGCGACCCAGGCGTCAGGCAATGCACCCGCACATCTTGATAATAGGGGACATAGACGTGCGGCGCTTTCTGGAACAGCAGCACGTTCGTGAGCAACCCGCCGGGAAGCCACACGTCTTCTTGGCTGTAAGAAATCAGAACGCGATTGCATTCGCGCCCGACAACGCGATGACCGGTGTTGTCGCCGGTCCACCCACTCAGCCACAGGCCCATGACGACCTCCCTCTGTATGGTGGCCGCGAGCATGCACCCAACATCAGTCGACAGCAATCTCCCGGCCCGGGCGTACATCCCGGTCGGGAGCCTTCTTGAACTACCCCGTCGGTTTTGCCGCCTTCGCGGATGGCGAAGCGGACGCCTCTTTCCAGGCCGACCGGTTTCATCAAGTCGAACCGACTTCTGCCTGGTCGCTGGGCGCGATGAGCCCGCCGCCGGCGGCCCCTTCCTGTCTTCGGCAAACGTGCGTTGTGCAACTTCACACTTGATTTATCTTACCAAGGTAGTATGGTGGTAGTATGAAACTTAAAACCTCACTCACCCTCTCCGAAGACCTCGTGACCAAGCTCGACCGCCTGGCGGGGCCTGACGTTTCGCGCTCCGCCTTCATCGAACAGGTCTTGCGCGATTTTGTCGAAGGCCGCGCACAGGCGCGGCGAGAAGCGCGCGAAGTGGCGGCGATCAATCGCCACGCGGCGAAGCTGAATGCGGAAATGAAGGACGCGTTGTCGTTCCAAGCGGGCTTTGACGAGGAGTGAAGCGCGGCGAGCTCTATCGCGTGCGCCGCCCTCCCGGCGACACCAAACCGGCCCGCACCTTCGTGGTGGTTAGCCGCCAAGCGTTGGTTGACTCCAACTATTCCACCGTCGTGTGTGCGCCTGTGTTCTCGGAGCGCCACGGCTTGCCCACGCAGGTTCCGGTCGGCGCCGCAGAAGGCCTGAAGCACGACAGCGCCATCCAATGCGACGGCTTGATGAGCCTCGATAAGGCACGCCTCACCGATTTCGTCGGCGAACTGTCGGCCGCGAAACTTCACGAACTCGACACGGCGCTGGCCGCGGCGCTCGGGCTCAAATCCTAACTTCGAGCATCTCCCGACCCAGGCTCATCACCCAGGTCGGGAGCATTCGTGACTACCCCGCCACCGCCGTCACCAAGCCGGCGCCGACGGTTTTGCCGCCTTCGCGGATGGCGAAGCGGACGCCTTTTTCCAGGCCGACCGGTTTCATCAAGTCGAAACCGACTTCCGCCTGGTCGCCGGGCGCGATGAGACCGTCGCCGTCAACGGCGATCGTGCCGGTCACGTCGGTCGCGCCGAAGAAGAACTGCGGCGTGTAACCAGTCGTGAACGGCGTGTGCCGCCCGCCCTCGGCCGCGGTCAGAACGAAGATCTGCGCGCGTCCTTTGCCATGCGCCGTGATCGCGCCAGGCGCGGACAGCACTTGCCCGCGCGCGACGTCGTCACGCTTCAGCCCGCGGAGCAAAAGCCCCACGTTCATCCCCGCACGCGCCGACGCGACGTCCTTGTGAAAGGACTGCACGCCGGTGACCACGACCGCCGCACCCTCGTTGTCGAGGCCCACGATCTCAACCGTGTCACCGAGTTTGAGCGTACCGCGCTCCACCCGGCCCGACACGACCGTGCCGCGCCCGGCAATCGTGTGCACGCCTTCGATCGGCATCAGAAACGGGCTTTCGTAATCCCGCACGGGATCCGGAATATGCGCGTCCAATGCCGCGACGAGTTCGGCGATGCCCTGAACCGCAGGGTCGTCGAGCCGCCCTTGGGCCACCGCCTCGCACGCCTTCAGCGCGCTGCCGAACACGAAGGGCACGTTCTCGTAGCCTTGGGGACCGAGAAGCCCGCGCGTTTCAAGCTCGATCAGTTCCTTCATGTCGGCAACGTCGCCCGGTGCCAACGCGTCCATCTTGTTGACGAACACGACCATGTGTTTCACGCCCACCTGTGCGGCCAGAAGGATGTGCTCGATCGTCTGCTTCGCCGCGCCCTTGGTGGCGTCGACGAGCAGGATCGCGCCGTCCATCTGGGACGCGCCGATGATCATGTTCTTCACATAGTCGGCATGGCCGGGGCAATCGATATGCGCGTAGTGGCGCGTCGCCGACTCGTACTCGACATGCGTCGTGTTGATCGTGATGCCGCGCGCACGCTCTTCCGGCGCCCGGTCGATCTCGTCGAACGACAACGCTTTGCCGCCAAGGCGCGCGGCCTGAACCTGCGTGATTGCGGAGGTCAAGGTCGTCTTGCCGTGATCGACGTGGCCGATCGTGCCGACATTCACATGTACTTTAGTCACTGTACTTACTCCTGTGTTGTGCCCGGGCGCGGCTGCTGGCCAAGCAACCGGCATCCAAGCGTTGGCATTGACGCGCCAATCTCAAAAAGAAACCCGCCGGTTTGACCCGGCGGGTGGTTCGCGAGCGGCGAGCGCATCACAAAGCCCAGGGGCCATCGGCCGCCCCGGGCAAATGCTCGAGGCGCGTTTAGGTTTCAAATCGTTCGCGTGATCGTTCACGCATGTTCGTCTGCTCCTTCGCGCGACCGTGCGCACAAGAAAAAACCCCGGTGGCTTTGAGCCTTCCGGGGTTCGAAGTCGATCCGCGAGAGGCTGTTGCCGCCTCTCGATCTACAAGAGGCGACCTATTCGAGTGCGCATGCGTATTCCGCCGCGCCGGCCGAAGCCGCCGCGCCGAACGCCGCCAATTTGCTCATCGAAATCATGATTGCCTCAATTTCAGGCCGCTGACGTAATGTCAGCCTCGCCGAAAGTCAATGAGTCCTGGGAGCGGCACTTGCCGAAAGCCGCGCGCGGGTGTCTCCTTGGCCAAACCGCCATTGCATCGGAGGCCTTCCCCATGAACGCCATCACGCTGGACATCAAGGCCGCGCGCGAGGCCGCTTATGCCGTGCCGCTGGAAACGCTGCATCCCGCCCAGCCCGCGCTGTTTCAAGCCGACGCGATGTGGCCGTACTTCGAGCGTCTGCGCCGCGAAGACCCGGTGCACTTCACGCCGGAAAGCGAGTTCGGGCCCTATTGGTCGATCACGAAGTTCAACGACATCGTTTCGATCGACACGAACCATCAGGTGTTCTCCTCCGATTACACGCGCGGCGGCATCACGATCGCAGGCGGCACGACGAATTTCGAACCGCTGCCGATGTTCATCGCGATGGACCCGCCCCGCCACGACGTGCAGAGGAAAGCGGTCAGTCCCTCGGTCGCCCCGGCGCAGCTATCGGCGATGGCGCCGCAAATCCGCGAACGTGCGGCGGGCATCTTGGACGCGCTCCCGATCGGCAAGGAGTTCGACTGGGTCGACCTCGTCTCGAAAGAACTGACAGCAATGACGCTGGCGACGCTGTTCGGCGCGCCGCAAGAGGACCGCCGTCAGATCACGGATTGGTCCGACGTCGTGACCGCTGTGCCGATGAAGGGCGGCCTCGTCGAGACGTTCGAGGAGAAGTTGAAAATCTTCGACGAGTACAACGCCTACTTCGTCGGCCTCTGGAACGAAAAAATCAACGCCGCGCCGCAGCCCGATATGATCTCGATGCTGGCGCATCACCCGGAAACGCGGAATATGGCCCCGCGCGAGTATTTCGGCAACGTGGTGCTGCTGACCGTCGGCGGCAACGACACGACGCGCAACACGATCTCGGGTTCCGTGCTGGCGCTCAATCGCAACCCCGATCAATACGCGAAGCTGCGCGCGCATCCCGAACTGATCCCGAACATGGTGTCGGAGACCATCCGCTGGCAGACGCCGCTCGCCCACATGCGCCGCACGGCGGTCCAGGATTACGAATTCCAAGGCAAGAAAATCCGCAAAGGCGACAAGGTCGTCATGTGGTACGTCTCCGGCAACCGCGACGACGAAGTCATCGACCGGCCGAACGACTACATCATCGATCGCGACCGCGCCCGCCACCACGTCTCGTTCGGCTTCGGCATTCACCGCTGCGTCGGCAATCGCGTCGCCGAACTGCAGCTGACGATCATCTGGGAAGAAATCCTGAAACGCTTCCCCGAGATCACAGTCACCGGCGAACCGAAGCGCACCTACTCGACATTCGTGAAAGGCTACGAAACGCTGCCGGTGGTGATTCCAAGGCGGAATTAGACGCGCCAGCGCTCAGCCGAACCCGGCGCACGCCCGCCTTCGCCTGTCGCCTTCCGCCAACTGGCGTAAGCCACCCGAAGCCGAAGGCGAAGGGTGGTGGGTGATGCAGGGATCGAACCTGCGACCCGCTGATTAAGAGTCAGCTGCTCTACCAACTGAGCTAATCACCCGACCGGTCTGGAAGCTCCGCGAGCGCCAGCGGCAAGCGCGAAGAGGGCGCGTATAGCAAGCGGCCCCGGCCCTGTCCAGGAAGCGCTGAAATCCGCCACGCGGCACGGCGCCGCTGGCCAAACGTCACGCCAACACCCGCGTGATCGCGACCCCGCCGTCCACGACCAGCGTCTGGCCCACCACGTAATCGCCGGCGCGCGAGGCGAGATAGATCGCAGCGCCCGCCATGTCTTCGGCCTCGCCGATGCGCCGCGCAGGTATGGAGCGGGCCACGCGCTCGCCCTCGTCGCGCGCCATGATGTTCATCTCGGACGCGAACGCGCCGGGCGCCAGCGACGACACCACGATGTTGTCCTCGATCAGTTTCAACGCCAAGCGCTTGGTCAGATGGATGAGCGCGGCCTTACTTGCGCCGTAGGAGTAGGTCTCTTGCGGTGTCACCGAAATGCCGTCGATCGAGGTGATGTTGATGACCTTCGACGGCCGCTGAGCCGTCGCGCCCGCGCGCAACAAACCGTGCAGCGCCTGCGTCAGGAAGAACGGCGACTTCACGTTCAGATCCATCACCTTGTCCCAACCCTTCTCCGCAAACACGTCGAACGGCTCAAGCCACGCGGCGCCCGCGTTGTTGACCAAGACATCGAGTTGCTTCTCGCGCGCGCCCAAGGTTGCGGCCAACGAACGCGCCCCGCCCACCTCGGAAATATCCAGCGCGATCGGAATGCACGTACCGCCGTCTTGGCTGAGTTCTTTCGCCGTCGCCTCACAGGCCGCCGCCTTACGTGCGGAAATGTAGACCTTGGCGCCGTGCGCCACGAACCCGGCGGCAATCATCTTCCCGATCCCGCGCGACCCGCCGGTCACGAGCGCCGTGCGCCCTTCGAGAGAAAAGAGGTTCTTCATGGGGACGGCCCTCATTGTTGCGACACGAGGCCACGTGTGCACGAACCGCCATCAGATTGTCCAGCCTCCGCCACAATCCTTCCCCTAGACTGGCTCGACCACCTCGGGAGAGAACCCATGCCGCGCGCTTATCTGACCCTCCTCCTCTGCACCACCGCCCTCGCCGCCTGCGGCGAGAGCGAGCAGCAAGCAACGCGGACCGAAGGTTACGCCGCAGCGCCTCCAATGGATGCTGTCGCGCCCGCGCCGGGCGAGCCGCCCATGGCCGGAGGCTCTTTCAGGGGCTTCGCTGGGTCGGAAGACAAGCGCAGCAACTTTCAACAGATGCAGTCCGGCGAATCCTACGTGTATGACCACAACCTCACCGTCTCGATGGCGAGCGACTTCATCCGCGCCCGCTTCGAACGCGCGCGCGACAAGTGTCAGAACGATCCCGCGTTGAAATGCAAAATCACGTCCGCCTCGTTCCGCCTGATCGGCGAACCGGACGCGCCGTTGCCCGTCGCGAACTTGAGCGTCGCCCTGCCCCACGACAGCGTCGCGCCGTTCGAACAGGCACTAATGGAAGCGCTGCCGAACGAAAACAAAGACGAGGTCGTGATCAAGGCCCGCGTGACCAACGCACAAAACGTAACGAACCAGGTGAAGGATATCGAAAGCAGACTGGCGCAGCTCACGAACTACCGCGACCGCATGATGGAGCTCTCCAAACGCGGCGGGTCCAAGACCGACGATCTGATCAAGATCGAAGGGGAAATCTCGCGCACGCAGGCCGACGTCGAAGGCATCGAAGCGCAACGCCGCGATCTCGCCGAGCGCATCGCCAAGGAAAACCTCTCGATCTCGTTCGAAGCTCAGTCGACAGCAAGCGACGCGCTGCAGCCGGTGCGCGACGTCTGGCAAAACTCACTGCGTGTGTTGGGCGGGAGCGCGGCCGCCGTGCTCGCGCTCATCGTCGGCATCCTGCCGTGGATCCCGGTGTTCCTGTTGGGCTTCTTCGGCATCCGCTGGTTCTGGCGCCGCGTCCGCGCGAAGTAACGCGGGCTGGGCTAGATCAACGCCGCAGCCGACCGCGGGATATCGATCGCACGGTGCACCTGCACGCTGAGCAGAAGCCCGAACCCGAAGAGCACGGTGAGCAACGCCGTGCCGCCGTAGCTCACGAGCGGCAGCGGAATCCCCACGACCGGGATCAGCCCCATCGACATCGACGTGTTGATCAGGATGTAGAGCAGGAAGTTGAGACACACCCCCATTGCGACGAGCCGTCCGAACTGACTTCGGGTGTCGAGCGCGATCGCAATCCCGTTCCAAAGGATCGCCGTATAGAGCCCCATCAGGATCAAAAGCCCGAAG
>JANNEL010000038.1:0-3088 GCA_031378595.1 Alphaproteobacteria bacterium | reverse complement strand
CGCGTCGATCTTCGCGACCAAAGCAGCCGCCGCCATCTGCTCCCACTCCTGCGACGAAAGCGCCGCGGTCAAACGCTGCACCGGAAGGTTCGCGCCCGCCCCGCGCCCCCACGGCTCGCGCGTGAGCACAGCCTCTCTCTCAGAGATTTCCAGAGTCGTGTTGCAAAAACCCGCACACAACCCGAACGACGTCGTCGAAGCAACCTTCGTGATACCGGCAGACTTCACAGCGCCGCTCTCGCACGCCGCCAAGCCAAGCGCGACGACGACCAATCCGAGACGCAGGACAAAGCTCATGACAAAATCTCCCGATGTTCGAAGCCACCGTACGTCAGAATTGCGGCCAATCTTCGCTCAATTTACCGAAAAATAATCGTAGTTCGTAACCGACCCTAAGAGCGCGGCTGCGTAACCTGTGAGCGGACAAGGGAAATGGGGCACTTCGTGCGCGGTCTTGGGCAAACGTACTCGCAGGAAAAACGGCGCAAACCGTTTGCGCCCGCGCTTGCCGTTGCCTTCGTCGCGGGCATATCGATGACGACTGCGGGCTGCGCGCACTTGTTCGATTCGCCTGAACAAGCGGCACCAAAGCAACCCATCCCCAAGCCGGTACTGACAAAGGCCGTAGCGCCGATTACGCCGGAACAGCGGGCTGAGGCAAAAGCATTGCACGCGGTCGCTCTGAACCAGATGGGGCGTGGCGCCTTTGGCCCGGCGACATCGAACTTGACGCGCGCCACAAGGTTGGACCCTACCAACGAACAAATCCGCCGCGATCTCGCGCGCGCGAATCGCGTTCGCACTGCCGTCGGCGCGGGCGAAACGCCGTCGCGCAGCAGCGCAAGCGACTAAAACCACGCGTCCAGCGATCAGCGCGCGCATTGCACGCGGCTATGCGTCACGTGACGGCACGCACCGCAATTCGATGATGAAATTTTGTTCAACTCATTGTTGCTGATTGCGTAAGACACGCTCTTGCGCGCGACCACCCCAAGGGCGAGTCTTGCGCGATGCAGAACATCGCGATCTTCGAAAAGCTGCGCGCACTGCTGGCGCGCAAAGAAGCGCCACCGCCGATGGAGCGCGGCGATGCCGAGCTGATTCCATTCGCGCGCAAGCGTGTGCCGCGAACCATTGCGTTCGCGTTGCAAGGCGGCGGCGCGCACGGCGCCTTCACGTGGGGCGTGCTCGATCGCGCTCTGGAAGAAGGTTTGCGCATAGAAGCCATCAGCGGCACCAGCGCTGGCGCGATCAACGCGGCAGTCTTGGCATCGGCTCATGCGCAAGGTGGCGCACCTTACGCGCGCACACGGCTCGCCGCATTCTGGCAAGCCCTGGCGCAGGTCGCGCGGCTGAGCCCGCTCAGACCCACGATGCTCGAAGCACTGGCGTTCGGCCGCGATCTCGAGCTCGCGGCGTCCGCGATCTGGCGCGACATGCTTTCGCGCGTTGTCTCGCCCTATCAGTTCAACCCGCTCGACGTGAACCCGCTTCGCCAAATCCTAGGCGAATTCGTCGACAGCGAAGCGCTACGTGCGCCCGGCGCAATCCGCCTGCTTGTCGCGGCTACGAATGCCGAAACCGGCGCCGCGCGCCTGTTCCAGAACGAGGAGCTGACGCTCGACGTGTTGCTCGCGTCCGCCTGCCTACCGCAGATCAGCCAAGCCGTGAAACTCGACGACGGCCACTATTGGGACGGCGGCTATTCGTCGAACCCGCCGCTGCTGTCGTTGATCGAACGGGCGGCCGCGCGTGATGTCGTTCTGGTGCGCCTAAACCCAGCCAGCGACCGCGGCTTGCCGGTCACCGCGCCAAAGATTCAAACGCGGCTCAACCGCATCGTCTTCGACGCGCCGTTGAAGCGCGAACTCGACGAACTCGAACGCTTGACGCGCGTCACCGCGGAAAGCGGCGCCCAACGCAGTGCGCTCGGCCGGCGCCTTGCCGACTTGCGCCTGCACGAAATTTGCGAAGACGCGCTGATGAACGAAGTCGGCGGCGCCAGCCAAAACCACCCCGACGCCCGCCTGATCGAACTGCTCCACCGCGAAGGCCGCGCCTCATGCGACCGCTGGCTCACCACCTCGGTTGAGCACGCGCCGCCAAAGCGCGCCGTCAATTTCTTAGTCTGACGAAGTCTTCAGTTCCACGCCAAGACGCCAAGTCGCCAAGCAATGCTTCTCACGCGATGACGCGATGAGACGATGGCACCGCGCCGCGGCGCATTGTCCAACTTTGTCAGGCGCTTCGCGCCAGGATTGCCCACCCATCGTGCTCATCGCGTCATCGTGTGAAATACCTTCTTTGCGGCTTGGCGTCTTGGCGTGGAATGACAAGTTATGGCGTTGGGCTCAGGCTCTACCGAACGCGTAAGCGTTCATCGACAGCGATCCGAACTCATAGGACACGTGCAATGCCGTGCTGGCTTCGCCGGCCGCCGCACCGCGCGCAACGAAAATCGGATCGAAGTGCTCCGTTGACGGGTGATTGATCTCGGCATGTGGCGCCGCGTGCTTCCAATCGAGAAGCGCCGCATCGTCGCCACCGCCCAATGCGCCGTCGAGCCAAGCGATGAACTGCGTCGCCCATTCGGCCGGCGCCGGCGTCGGGCGCGCCCGTAAATTGTGCGTAGCGCTGCCGGATCCGATGATGAGCACACCCTCGTCGCGTAGCGGCGCCAGTG
Organism: Alphaproteobacteria bacterium; assembly: GCA_031378595.1. Taxonomy (GTDB): domain Bacteria; phylum Pseudomonadota; class Alphaproteobacteria; order Micropepsales; family Micropepsaceae; genus SZUA-430. Next base: position 405 of record JANNEL010000038.1, on the reverse strand, counting down.
CACGCCCGATGTCGTAGTGCGTTTGAGGCGGCGCGCCGCCGACGAGCGAAAGCGGCATGACCGGCACTTCCGCCTCCGGCCACGCCAAAATCAGCGGCGACCAAACGCCATGATCGCGCCCGCGTTTGGGATCGATGGCGACGTTCGCAGGCTTCAACAGTTGCGCGGCGCGTTCCGCCACATCGCGCGCCACCGGAGCCGGATACTGCAAATCATAGAGCGGCTGCGGAAACCCATAGAAATCGTGGATCGTCTCGCCCCCAAGCCCCACCGTCGGTCGCGCCGCCTCCCAATGCGCCGAGACGACAAGGATCGCCTTGGGCGTGGGAACGCGCGCCGCCAACGACCGCAAAAAATCGCTCGCCGGCGTCTTCGTCATTACCAACGACGGCGCGCCGTGCGAGA
>JANNEL010000269.1:0-7117 GCA_031378595.1 Alphaproteobacteria bacterium | reverse complement strand
GTCGCTAGCGTCCCAGACTTGCTTGATCACCGGCACGGTGCTTCCCGGCATGTGAGTGAGTGCTGCGCGGTGGTCGGGCAGGGGGAGTTCCTGTTCGCGCGCGAGCACGTGCGTCGGCATCGTCGACCAGCGGTTCGAATACATCGCCAGCGGCTCGTTCTTCGCGACGGGTGCTCGCGCGTATTTCCAGCGGCCGTCGGTGATGTGCACTTCGCGGCCCCAGACGCCCATCAGCACGTGATTGCGGATCGACGTGGCGGCGCCTTCGACCAACGGGCGCAACGAGTGTCCGTGCGTGTGCTGGCGTTGCGTGACCTCGAAGATATCGCCGAGCGTTGCGTGCAGATCGACGCTGGTGGTGAGCGCATCGATCTCGCGTGCGGTTTGACCCGGCCAGGCGACAAGCAACGGGATCTTTCCCAGCGTGTCGTAGATCGGCACGCCAGGTTTGCCCCAGATGTCCTTCTCGCCGAGGTAATGGCCGTGATCGGTGCAGAGGACCACGGCCGTGTTGCGCCAAAGGTCGTGACGGTCGATCGCGTCGAGCACGCGGCCGAGCCACGCGTCGATCATCGTGAGCTTCGCGCCGTATTGCGCGCGCAGTTGATGCGCTTGGCGTTCGGTTAGGACACCCTTCGCCAGCGCGTCCTTCATGTAGGGCGGCCAGATCAGGTGCGCGCCTTCCCAATCCGGATCGTACATCGAGGCGAAGGGTTCGGGCGTGTCGAACGGTTCGTGCGGGTCGAACTCGTCGACGAATAGCATGAAACGTTTGTGATGGCCTGCATTGTCGTCGAGCCAACGCACGGCCGACGCCATTGTACGCGGACCTGGGAAATCGGCTTCATCGCGGAACCAGCCGCGCGAATTGTCGTAGGGCATGTGTCTGCGGCCGAACAGCGGTGCGCCAGCCCAGCTGGGGTCGTGCCGCGTCTTCCACGGGTCGCCTTCGTGGCCGCGCTGATAATCCCAAGCGGTGAAGTCGACGTGATAGTTCTCGCCGCCGGTCTCAAACAGGTGCGGGTGATCGGAGATGAGCTGCGTGACGACGCCGGCACGCCGCAGCGGATAGGTGATTGCGTCTTCCCAGATTTCGACCGAGCCCCACGCGCGCCACAAGAAGTCCCACGTGCCGCACAAAATATCGTGACGCGCGGGCATGCAGGGGAGCGAGCCCACGTGGTGTTTTGTGAACTTGAGCGAGCGGGCGCCCAAGCGGTCGATGTTGGGCGTGGCAAACTCCTTGCCGCCATAGGCGCCCACCATGTGGCGGTTCAGGCTGTCGAGCAGCAGGATGATGACGTTGTCGGGTTTGCTCATCGCGGCCATCGTGCGCGATCATGCGGTGTGCTTGCAAGGCGCCCAAAAAGAGAGCGGCGCGGGCTTCGCGCCGCACGCCGCTTGAAGAGGTTGGATTCGATTGTCGTTATTTAGGAGATCAGCTTCAGCCTGTCGGCCGAAATGCGTCCGTCGCGGCCGGGCGCCACCTCAAAGCTCACCTTCTGGCCTTCGGCCAGGTCCGCAATGCCCGAACGCTGCAGCGCGGTCACGTGGACGAACACGTCCTTGCCGCCGCCATCGGGTGCGATGAAGCCGAAACCCTTCGAGGTGTTGAAAAATTTGACAACGCCAATCGTCATTGCTCAGTCCATTTCCTTCATAGGTACACGGCCGCGCCGCGGACTACCCGCGGGCGTACCAAACGCGCGTGACTTATCGAGGTCGAGGGTTGGGCGGGACGCAAACCCAAGGGTCCGGTCGGACATTCGGAAAACTGCGGCACGTCGGATGCACTCGTCTTTAGGCAAAGCCAGTCGCAAGCCGAAAGATGGCGAAGCGCTTGGAGCCGCGCAAGCCAAAATGAGCGGTTGTGTGACTGTATTTTTGTGGGGTTGACAGCCAAAAACTTTGCGTTCTCGCGCAGCCATTTGTTTGGAGTTGTTTTCGTCTGTGTGCTGACGAAATCGTGAGCGCGGGCCACCCATTGTCAGGCTTCTATAGCAGCCGTAAGCTTTAACCGTGATCGGTGGGGACGCTCTCGTGAAACTCGTTTGGACAATTCTGATTGCACTCGTCTTGGCGCTCGCGCCGGCGGTTCGCGCGGCTGAGCACATGGCGCTCGATCTGGGCGACGGTTACGCATTCGAGCTTCTGGCGGCGGGCGACACACCGGCTCGCATCGGCAATCCGAAAGTGATCTTCGTGCAGGTCGCGTATGACGCGGCCAAGAGCGAGAGCGACAAGTCGAAGACACTTGAAGCTGCCGACCGGTTGTTTGAGTCCGTGCTGATGGAAGCGGCTGAGAAGGGCTACTACAAGCGCGCCACCGTGCAGTTGCGCAAAACCTCCGGCACGGGCTTCGACACGATCGTCTATGTGCGCGGCGAGAACGATGTTTGGTTGCGCCAAGCGGGCGCTGAGCCGTGGATGACGGCGCAAGATCCAAAGGCCTGGACGCCGCCGCCAATGCAGGAAGTCTTGGTGCAAGGGTTTGGGCCCTTTCGCGTCGAAGCGGCCCTTGAGATTCCAGCACCCGAAGGGTTTCGCAAGGCGGCCGAGATCGACTTCGTCACGGCGACGTCGATGATCGACATTCAGCGCAAGTATCAGGAGACCAAGGCGCTGTGGGCACGCGTCGATCGCGATCAGATGCGCAAGGATGGATTCGACTTGGTGCTGGTCGGCAATTTCTCAGGGCCCCAGCGCGGGCGTTTTCATGCACGCAAAGGCTTCTTCGTGCGTATTCCGCGGGAAGCGAATGGGCCGTGGCCGGAGTTGCCGGCGTCAGCGCCGGACAATCGCGACCTTCTGATTTCCAAGAGCGAAGTGCCAATCGATCTTGCGAGCCTGATCCGCAGCAACTTTGCGGCGGGGCTGGGGCGCACCGTTCCGGAGGCGGACCCAACGGTGGCGGTGGTCGCAACCGAGGCCTTGCCGGTCAGCACGGAGACTGCATATTCCAAGGTTATTCCGGCTGCGCGGATACGGCCGAACGCGACGGCGATCAAGATTCAATAGCGCGCGTTCGCCACGCGGACTAAAGAGAAGGCCAACACAAAGGAGCCTTCTCATGGATCTGCAACTCAAAGGAAAACGCGCCATCGTTCTGGGCGGCACGCGCGGTATCGGTCGTGCGATCGCCGAAACGCTGGCCAGCGAAGGCGCCGATGTCGGCGTCTGTGCGCGCAACCCGGAACAAGTCGAAGAGGCGGTTTCGGCGCTGTCGAAGAAGGGCATTCGCGCGACAGGCGCCGCGGTCGACATCGCGAAGGCGGCCGAGCTCAAGACCTGGGTCGAACACGTCGCCAAGACGTTTGGAGGGTTGGACATTCTGGTGTCGAACGCCAGCGCGTTGACGATGGGTGCGCACAGCGAAGCGTGGGAGTCGCTGCTCAAGATCGACATTCTGGGCGCGATGAATTCGTTCGAGGCGGCGCGGCCGCATCTTGAGAAGTCGGCGGCCGAGCGTGGCGATGCGGCCTTCGTGATGATCTCGTCCGTGTCGGCGGCGGAAGCGCAGAACGGCAACGCGTACGGCGCGATCAAAGCGGCGCTCATCCACTATGCGAAGGGGCTTGCGCGGGAACACGCCAAACGGAAGATTCGCGTGAATGTCGTGTCGCCGGGAACCATCTATTTCAAGGGCGGCGTTTGGAACATGATCGAGCAGAACATGCCCGATCGCTACAACGCGACGATGAAGGCGAACCCCACGGGCCGCATGGGCACGCCGCAGGAGATAGCAAACGCCGCGGTGTTTTTGGCGAGCCCTGTGTCTTCGTTCACGACCGGCGCAAATTTGATCGTCGACGGCGGTATCACGCAAAGGGTGAATTTCTGATAGTTTGGAGCGGCTTGGGGCTTTGCGCGTTGACACTGTGTCGAGAGGAGGTCTCATGAATTCGTTCAGGTTTATTGGTCTTGCGGGCGTCGTGCTGATCGGCTGCGCCGCAGCGCGGGCGGACGATGTGCAGCCGTTGCCGGCGGATCAGCCGGTCGTGGTCAACGGGCTCGATCTCGTGTGCACGGGTGTCGGCGAGGATGCGCGCAACGATCCGCGCTGGACGGCCTATCCGGTCAGGATCGAGTTCGCGAACGCCGACGCGCAGTATCTGAGCGACGTCGTGCTGTCGGTTGCGAAGCCGGACGGCACGATGATGTTCGAGGTCACGTGCGACAGCCCGTGGATCTTGGCCAATCTTGAGCCTGGCAAATACGTGCTGCACGCGACGTATGAGTCATTTTCCAAGACCGAGAAATTCACGGCGCCGAAGTCGGGGCAAGCGCGCTTTGTGGTGCGCTTCCCCGAGGTCGCAGGCGATAGGCCGAACTAGCGGCCCTTGAAGTCGGCTTTGCGCTTTTGCAGGAAGGCAGTGACGCCTTCGGTGAAGTCTTCTGCGCGTCCGGCCTGCTTTTGGGCTTGGCGTTCGGCGTCGAGTTGTTCTTCGTAAGTGTGGTGCTCGCTTTGCCAGTAGAGCTGGCGAATGAGGCCGAGCGCGACCGTGGGGCCGTGCGCCAGTTCCTCGGCGAGCGCCATCGCTTGCGGCATGAGATCGGCGTCGTCGTAGACGCGGTTGATCAGGCCCCAGTCGAGCGCCTTGTCCGCGCTCAGCTTTTCGCCGAGCAGCGACAGTTCTTTTGCGCGGGCGCTGCCCACGAGGCGCGGTAGCAACCAGGTCGAACCGCCGTCAGGCACCAGGCCAATGCGGCGGAAGGCTTGCAGGAAGTAAGCTGACTTTGCCGCCAAGATCATGTCGCCCATCAACGCGAAGCTCATGCCGACGCCGGCGGCGGCACCGTTCACCGCGGTGACCAGCGGAACCTTCAGATTGCGTAAGCGGCGCAGGAACGGGTGATACATCGTCTCAAGCGCGGCACCCGCGTCGCGTTCTTCAGGCTTGAACGCGCCTGACGAAGGACCGCCGCTCAAGTTGGCGCCAGCGCAGAAGCCGCGGCCGGTGCCGGTGAAGACGAGCGCGCGGATACCTGTGTCGGGGCGCTCGATATGGGTCATCGCGGCGATGAGGCCGTTCAGCATTTCGGGGCTGACCGCGTTCATCACTTCGGGGTGGTTCAGCGTGAGCACGCCGACGCGGCCTTGCACGTCGACTTTTACGCGTTCGAAATCCATGGGGTTTCTCCGTCTATTTGCCTTTGAATTGGGCGTCGCGTTTGGTGAGGAAGGCCGTCACGCCTTCGCGGAAGTCTTCCGTGTCGCCGAGCATTTGTTGCGTGCGGCGTTCGAGTTCGAGTTGCTGGTCTAAAGTGTTTTCGCTGGCGGCGTCGAGTGTGCGCTTGATCGCGCCGAACGCCAATGTCGGACCTTTCGCCAGACGCTCAGCCAACGTGCGCGCTTCAGTCAGCAATTGCGCGTCCTCGACGGCGGCCCAGATCAGGCCCCATTCGGCCGCTTTCTCTGCCGGTAAGCGGTCGCCCAACATCGCCAAGGCGCGTGAGCGCGCGCGACCCAGCAGGTGCGGGAAGAACCAGGTGCAGCCCATGTCGGGTACGAGGCCGAGTTTGGGTCCGAAGACCTGCACGAAATAGGAGGACTTGGCGGCGATCACGATGTCGCCGCTGAGCGCGAGGCCCACGCCGCCGCCGGCCGCAACGCCGTTCACGGCGACGACGACAGGTTTTGGAAACTCGGTGAGGTCGCGGACGAGCGGGTTGTAGGCGATCTCCATCGAATGCGAGATGCCCTCGCCGACGGAGCGCTGGACGCCGTCGTTGAAGCCTGCGTTCGCGAGGTCGGCACCGGCGCAGAAGCCGCGGCCCGCGCCGGTTACGATCAGTGCTTTCACGTTCGCGTCATTGCGCAGCGCGCGCAGCGCGTTGCGTACATCGTCGATCAGGCCCTTGTTCAGGCTGTTGAGCGACGTGGGACGGTTCAGCGTCAGCGTTGCGACGTGACCGGCCGTTTCGACCAGGATATTTTCGTAGGACATTGGGGTGCTCGAAGCGTTGAAGCTTCAAGCCACCACAGGTTCAGCCGTCTTGCAACACGCCGCCGTTTGGGCTCACGCGCGGGCTTGAGCGACTTCCGTAGCGGAATCGGTGTCGTCGCAGACAACGCGGTTGCGGCCAGCGCGTTTGGCGGCGTCGAGATGACTTGCCGCGCGCCGTACGGTTTCGGAGATCGGCTCGCCAGGGCAGTGTACGGCGACACCAATCGAGAGTGTGATCGACCCCAGGGTCTCGCCTGTCGAACGCTTTACGATCTTGCGAGATTCGACGGTCTTGCGGATTTTTTCGGCGATGCGTGCCGCGCTCGCAATTTCGGCATTCGGAAGCGCAACGGCGAACTCTTCGCCGCCGAATCTTGCGGCGGCGTCACGTTCGCGTGTGTTCGATTTGAAGCACTGGGCGACGAGGCGCAGGACATGGTCGCCCGTCGCATGGCCCCAGGTATCGTTGAACTTGCGGAAGCTGTCGACGTCGGCGATCAGGATGCAGAGCGGCGTCTTGTTGTACTCCGCCTCGCCCAGCATCGGCTCCAGGCGCTCGTCGAAGCTCGCGCGGCTGAACAGACCGGTCAGCTGGTCCAGGCGATTTTCGGCGGTCACCGTTTCCGAGCGCTGGCGCAGCGTTTCCATTTCGCGGCCTGTCTGATCGAGGTGGGCTTCAAGGGCGGTGTGGCTCGTCTGCAGAGCGCGCGTTGCTTCGGCGACGCGATCAACAACGCCTTTGACGTTGCCACCGCTTGCCAGAGCGGCCGCCGCTTCGGCGAGCAGTTTGCCGTGGCTTGCCATGTCTTTCGTCGCGTGTTCGATGACGCTCTTCGATTTTTGTACTTCTTGCTGAAGCTTGGCGCCCATGTCACCGATCTCGGCAGGGCGCGGCGTTCCAAAGAAGCGGCCGTAGGCGGTTTGCGTGAAGGCGGCGTCTGTTGCGCGGCCTTCGGCAACGGCGGTGTTCAACGCGTTGACCAATTCCTGGTTCTGACCGATCGCGTAGTTGAACCAGAGTTCGTAGTTCGGCGGCGTGGGCGCGATGCCGTATTCGCGCATCAGTTCCAGCGGGCGATCGCTGGGGCTGCGCGCTTGACTTGGTGCAACTACGTGATGGGTCTGTGGCTGGGAGGGGTCTTGGCGTGGTAGACCGCCGTGGGCGCTGG
>JANNEL010000190.1:0-10585 GCA_031378595.1 Alphaproteobacteria bacterium | reverse complement strand
CCATGTCGGGCGCTCCGATCATCAGCGGCACAAACCAATTGCCGAACCCGCCGATCATGGCTGGCATGACCATGAAGAAGATCATGATCAGCGCGTGGGCGGTCACGAAGACGTTGTAAAGGTGCTCGTCCCCCGCGAAGTACTGCACGCCGGGGTTCTGCAACTCCATGCGGATCGCGATCGAGAGCGCGCCGCCGATCAACCCCGCAATGATGGCGAAGACGATGTACATCGTGCCGATGTCTTTGTGGTTCGTCGAATAGACGTAGCGGCGCCACCCGGTCGGATGGTGATCGTGGTGCTCTTCAGCTTGGTGAGCGGTCGCCATAGTTCTGGAACTCCTGAATAGCGTTAGCGCGCGGCGAGCGCGGTGGACGCGCCGTCAGCTGCCGCGAATTTCTTCTTGGCCTCTTCGATCCACTGGTCGAAGCGCTCTTGGCTCACGACTTCGACGGCGATCGGCATGAAGGCATGCTTGGCGCCGCAGAGCTCGGAGCACTGGCCGTAGAAGACGCCTTCGCGCTCGGCCTTGAACCAGGTTTCGTTCAGCTTGCCCGGAACGGCGTCGATCTTCGCGCCGAAGGCCGGGATCGTCCAGGAGTGGATCACGTCCTGCGACGTCACGATAACGCGCACCACTTTACCCACCGGGACCACGACGCGGTTGTCGACGCCGAGGAGGCGGGGCTCACCGGCCTTCGCCGCGTCTGCGTCCGACAGCATCAACGCGTCGAACGTCAGTCCGCCCTGGTCAGGGTACTCATACGACCAGAACCATTGGTGGCCGATAGCCTTGACTGTCAGGTCGACGTTGGGCGGAACGATCTCACCCTCGCGCAGAAGGCGGATCGAGGGGATTGCGATGAGACCCAAGATCAAAATCGGGATGATCGTCCAAACGACCTCGATCAACGTATTGTGCGACCACGTTGCGGGCTTCGGGTTCATGCGCGCGTTGTAGCGGACCATCACCCAGAGCAAGAGGCCGAGCACGAACAACGTGATGACCGTGATGATGACGAGCAGCAGGTTGTGGAAATTGGTGATCTCTTGCATGTGCGCGGTCGCCGCCGGCATCAAGTCGATCTGCCCGGGGACCGCATGGCTGCCCTCGGCGTCCGCAGCCCAGGCCAAGCCAGTTCCAACAACCAGCGCCACAAGCGCCGACAATGACGTGATTCCAAGTCGCGAAAATGCGCGCATGCGCTTGTTCAGCCCCGTTCGAGCGAATGATTGGAAATCCCAAGGAGAATCGACACCTTGGGGCTCAGACCCATGGATAGTTTTAGTGGACGCGGTTTAGCGGCGTAGGCGGTGCAACGCCATTGCGACCTTATGCCACAATATATAGATGTCTGCGATTGATGGTCGGCATAGTGCTTCTACCTTCTATCGCGCGATCCATTCTCAAGACGAGGCCCAAGTGCATGAGCAACGCTGGCGATCTGTTTTTCACGAAGACCGGGCTTGATCGCGGCGCGGTCGAGCGGATCACCGCGGATGCGCTGAAGGGTGCCGACGACGGCGAATTGTTCCTCGAATACCGGCTGACTGAAAGCTTCGTGTTCGATGACGGGCGCATGAAGTCGGCGAGTTTCGATACGACGCAAGGGTTCGGTTTGCGCGCCGTCGCGGGCGAGGCGATCGGATTTGCACACGCATCGGATTTGAGCGAGGCCGCAATCAAACGTGCGGCAGGCGCGGTGCAGGCGGTCAAGAGCGGATACACGGGTTCCTGGGCTGCAGGACCGCAGCGGACGAACGTGAAGCTTTACCCCGATGAGAACCCGATCGACGGCACGCCGTTCGAGGTGAAGACGAAGCTGCTCGGCGACATCGACGCCTATGCGCGCGCGAAGGATTCGCGGGTGCGGCAAGTTTCGTGTTCGCTATCCGGGGAATGGCAGGCGATCGAAATTCTGCGTCCCGACGGGATGACGGTGCGGGACGTGCGGCCGCTGGTGCGGCTCAACGTGTCAATCGTGGCAGGCGAAGGCGACCGGCAAGAATCCGGCTCGCACGGAATGGGTGGCCGGACGTCCTACGAATTCTACATGAAGCCCGAGACTTGGAAGGGCGCCGTGGACGAAGCGCTGCGTCAGGCGCTCGTTAATCTGCAATCGGTTCCGGCGCCGGCTGGCGTTATGCCGGTGGTGCTTGGCGCCGGATGGCCCGGCATCCTGTTGCACGAAGCGATCGGGCACGGGCTTGAGGGCGACTTCAACCGCAAGAAGACGAGCGCGTTCGCGGGGCTGTTGGGTGAGCGCGTGGCGTCACCCTGTGTGACCGTCGTCGACGACGGGACGATCGACGCGCGGCGCGGGTCGCTTTCGGTGGACGACGAAGGCACGCCCACGAGCCGCACGGTGTTGATCGAGGACGGAATCCTCAAAGGCAATCTGCAGGACCGGCCGAACGCGCGGTTGATGGGGATGCGAGCGACCGGCAACGGGCGCCGGCAATCCTACGGCTGCTCGGTGATGCCGCGCATGACGAACACGTTCATGCTTTCGGGTCAGCACGATCCCGGTGAGATACTGCGCAGTGTGAAGAACGGCATCTACGCCGTGAACTTCGGCGGCGGGCAGGTCGATATCACCAACGGGAAGTTCGTGTTTTCGTGCACCGAAGCCTATCGCATTGAGGACGGCAAGGTTGGTGCGCCGGTCAAAGGCGCAACGCTGATCGGCAACGGCCCCGACGCGCTGACCAGGGTGAAGATGATCGGCAACGACCTGAAGCTCGATACGGGCATCGGCACGTGCGGCAAGAACGGGCAGAGCGTGCCCGTCGGCGTCGGGCAACCGACGCTGCTGATTGAGGGCCTTACGGTCGGGGGCACGGCGGCTTAAACTTGGCCGCATGACCCAGTTGCAGCGGACCGCCGACGCTTCGCTCTATCGCGACCCTGCCCGCTTTGCGGCGGAGCGTCAGGGCGTGTTCGCGCGGTCGTGGCTTTTCATGGGGCATCAATCGGAGTTGGCGCGCGAGGGCGATGTTCTGACCGCGACGCTTGCCGGGTATCCGCTGATCGTCGTGCGGGGCCCAAGCGGGATCAAAGCGTTTCACAATGTGTGCCGGCATCGCGCCGGACCGCTGTTCGAGGACGACCGCGGCAATTGCGGCGGGGCGCTGACGTGCCGGTATCACGGCTGGGTTTACATATTGGACGGACGGCTGCGGAACGCGCGCGATTTTGGTGCGGCTGCCGGGTTCGATCCGCGCGACTATTCGCTCTTCGAACTCCAGGTCGCGACGTGGCGCGGGTTTGTGTTCGTCAACGCGGATGCGAAGGCCCCTGCCCTTGCCGCACACCTTGCACCGCTCGACGCGCGGTTGGTTGGGCGAGATCTCGAGTCGCTCGTTCATGCCGGACGCCGCACGCATGACATCGCGTGCAATTGGAAGATCTACGCCGAGAACTATCTCGAGGGCTATCACATCCCGCTCGTGCACCCGCAGTTGAACGCGGAAGTGGACGCGACGAAGTACGCGGTGACCGTCGAGGGCGCGCTTTGCTTTCATCACGCGCCGCCGAAGGTGACGGACGGCGTCTATGACGGGCTTTGGGCGTTCGCGCTGCCGAACCTCGGCCTCAATGTCTACGAACACGGGCTGATGGTGGAGCGGATGGTACCGCTCGGCATCGGCGGTACGCGCTTGATCTACGATTTCTATTTGACGGCGGAGGCGGCGACGGACCCGTACCGGCGCCAGCAGGTCGTCGGCATGTCCGCGATCGTGACGGCCGAAGACAAGTGGATCTGCGAGCGCGTGCAGGCGAACATCGAGGCCGGCGTGTATCAGGCGGGGGTTCTTTCGCCGAAGCACGAAGTGGGCGTGGCGTGGTTTCAGAATTTTTTGGCCGGCGCGGTGTGACGTCTGCCTCATCCATCGCACAGTCCTATGGCTCGCTTCCGGCTTGCGGACTAGCGTGTGGCGGTTGTTATGGAGCGTTGCCTCATGATCCTTCGTGCGTCTCTGGCCTTAGTTTGCGCAACCGCGATTGCAGACGGTGCGCTGCCGCCCGTCCATACGATGAACTGCGATCAGATGATGGCCGAGCTTATTGTGGCGGGTCAGAAGATGAACAGTCAGATGGACCCCGAATTCGTCAGAGAGGCGCAGGCGATGGCTGCCGAGGCGCAAGGTGCGAGCGGTGCCGGCGCAATCGCGCAAGGCGTGGGCATGTCGGTGGCTTGCTCCATACCTGGGGTCAGCATGTTCTGTATGGCCGCAATGCAAGCGCAGGCGATGACCCAAGGCGCACAGGCGGAGCAAAACTTCGAGCGCATGCAAGCGCAGGCGGAACGTATGGAGAAGGCCATGGAGGGGATCGACGTGGACCGGATGCAGGCGCTTTCCGAGCGCTTTGAAGCACAAGCGTGCAAGGTTCCGCAGCAGTAGTTGCGCACGCGCCTTGAGCCCTTATGATCGATCATCGCCATTCTTGAGGAACGCCCATGAGCGCACGTCCGGAAGCCGTCGGTCTGTCATCAACTAGGTTGGAGCGGATCGATCAGTTCGTGCAGCGCAAATATATCGATACGGGCAAGTTTCCGTGTGCATCGGCGCTCGTTTGGCGGCGCGGGGAGATCGCGCATTTTTCGACGATCGGACTTGCGGACGTCGAGCGGAAGAAGAAGGCCGCCGAGGATACGATCTTTCGCATCTATTCGATGACGAAGCCGGTCACCTCGGTCGCGACGATGATGCTCGTCGAACAGGGGCTGATCGCGCTCGACGATCCGGTCGCCAAGCACATTCCTGAGTGGAAGGACTTGGCGGTCTTTGCCGGCGGTTCGATCAACGTCGGCTTTAAGACGAAAGCGCCCGCGCGGCCGATGCTGATCGTCGATCTGCTTCGGCACACGTCGGGGCTGACCTACGGGTTTCAGGAATCCACCAACGTCGATGCCGCGTATCGCAAGCATGGGATCGGCGAGTTGGTTAAAAGCGGTTCGCTCGAAGAATGGGTGCAGACGCTGGCAACGCTGCCGCTCGAGTTCTCGCCCGGCACGGCGTGGAACTACTCCATCTCGACCGACATCTTGGGCTACATCGTCGGCAAAGTGTCGGGCACGAAGTTCGAGGACTTTTTGCGGACGAAAATCTTCAAGCCGCTGGGCATGGTCGATACGGATTTCTGCGTACATCTGGGCAAAGAGTCGCGCTTTGCGGCGTGCTACGCGGTGACGCCAAAAGTTCCGATGAAGCTCTACGACGATCCGGCGAACAGCGGCTATCTTGAGATGCCGAGTTTGATCTCGGGCGGCGGCGGGTTGGTCTCGACGGTCAGCGACTACCTGAAGTTCTGCCGCATGCTGATCGGCGGCGGCACGCTGGACGGCGTGCAGATCTTGAGCCCGAAGACTATTCAGCTCATGACAATGAACCATCTGCCTGACGGCAAGGATTTGCCGTCGCTCTCGCGGTCGCTGTTCAGCGAGGCGGCTTACAACGGCATCGGCTTCGGACTCGGCTTCTCGGTGACGATGGACCCTGCGAAGGCGATGATCCCGGGATCGGTCGGCGAATTTTCCTGGGGCGGCGCGGCATCGACGGCGTTCTGGATCGACCCGAAGGAAGAGCTGATCGCGATCTTTATGACGCAGATCATTCCCTCGAGCTTCTACCCGATCCGCCGGGAGCTTCGGACGCTGGTCTATTCGGCGTTTACGAGCTAAAGCGCTTCACGCCCTCGACCCAGGTTTCGCGGACTTTGATTTGGCTGAGCCGTGTTGGGTCGACTTTGTGCGGGTCTTCTTCCAGCACGACGAGGTCGGCGTATTTGCCAACCTCCAGCGTGCCTACCGCGTGGTCCATGCGCGCTTGATACGCGGCGTCGATCGTCATCGCGCGCAGAGCCTGGTCGACGGGGATGCACTGTTCGGGTGCGAGCACTTCGCCGCCGTCGCGCATGATGCGCGTCACGGCGTTCTCGATGCAACGCAGCGGGCCGATCTCGGTCACGTCGTAGTCGGAGTGCAGCGAGAAGCGGACACCTGCTTTCATCGCCGACACGCCGGCGCCGAGGCGTGCCGCGCGCTCGGGTCCGATGATGCGGTCGCGGAAGGCCTTACCCCAGTAGTGAACGTGGCCGATCAGGAACGACGGCGTTAGGCCGAGTTCGGCCATCTTCGCGTAGTGTTCGTCCCAGGCGATGGAGCAGTGTTCGATGCGGTGGCGGTGGTCGGCGCGCGGGTTTGCCTTCAGCGCTTGCTCGTAGGCTGCGATGGTCACGTCGATCGCGGCGTCGCCGTTCGCGTGGACGGCGACTTGCCAACCCGCGTCGTGCGCGCGCTTCACGCCGGCGGCGAGGACTTCGGGCGGGAAGCTCAACACGCCTTTGCTGTCGACGTTCAGGTAGCGCTCGCGTTGATAACCCGTGTTGCCTTGGTTCGAGCCGTCGGACCAGAACTTGAACCCGAGCAAGCGCAGCCAATCGTCGCCTGCACCGGGTGCGACGCCCGGCATCTTCAGCCACTCGTCCATGCGTACCGACGTCATCATTGCGGCGAGGCGCACGGGCGACTTCCCTGCGCCTAAGATTGCTTTCAGAATCGCAAGTTCGTCGGTGCCTGCGAATGCGCCGAGGCCTGCGTCGACCAACATCGTGCAGCCGACCTTCGCAGCCTTGTTCAGTTCGGCGATGGTCGCGGCGAGCAGCATCTCGGGCGTTGCGCGCGGCATGAGTTTGATGAACGGCGGATAGGCACTGCCGCCCACGACGACGCCGGTGAGTTTGCCGTTTGCGTCTTTGAAGTATTTGCCGCCGGCACCCGGATCCGGTGTTGCCTCCGTCACGCCGGCAAGTTCCAGCGCCTTTGTGTTGACGTAGGCGAGGTGGCCCGAGGCGTTCAGCATGAACACCGGGTTGGCGGGCGCGATCGCGTCGAGTTCGCTTCGGGTGACGCTCGCGTTCCCCTTTGTGATCGACGGGTCGAAGCCCTTCGCCATGATCCAGGCGCCGGGCGCCGCCGCAGCGACGGCCGCCTTCAGCTTCGCCGTCACCTCGTCCATGGTTTCGCAAACGAGCGCGCGCACGTCGATGAAGGCCGCAAGAGCCGCCGCCATAACGATGTGGACGTGCGGGTCGATGAAGCCGGGCAGGATCGTCGCGCCATTCGCGTCGATCACCTCAGTGCGTGGGCCCTTCAGCGCAACGATGTCGCCTCGCTTACCCACGGCGACGATGCGGCCGCCCTTGACGGCGATCGCTTCGGCCAAGGGAGCTGCCGCGTTCATCGTGCGGACGGTTGCGCCCAAGAAGATCGTATCGGGTGCCGTGTGCGGCTTCGGCACAGCGGCGCAAACGAGGCGCGGCGTGGCCAGCGAGAGCGCGGCACCCGCCAAAACTTGGCGGCGGGAGGCGCGGTAGAGGCCCTGGAGCGGCGGCATGCAGCAGCTGCAGGTTTCGGCGAACGCGGTTTTCATGCCTGCCTTCGTACCGCTTCCAAGCGCGGCGGGGAACGGCTAATCAAGTGGCAACAAAACAATGCACTCTAAGAGGAACGTCCCATGTCTGCTGCTCCTTCGCTGCCCGCCGGTTTTCCCGCCATGCCGATCGCGCAGGCGCACGCGATGTTGACCGGCGCGCCGGCCTCGCCGTTCGAGGTCGAGGACAAAGTGATCCGCGGGGTGAAGATCAAGACGTGGAAGAATGCGCCGGCGTCGCTTGCCTTGGTGTTCGAGGCGAGCCGCACGTTCGCGGCACGCGACTACATGGTGCTGGACGAGGACCGCGTGACGTTCGATGCGCATCGCCGGGCGGTGTCTCAGTTGGCGAAGCGGCTCGTCGCGGATGGTCTGAAGAAGGGCGATCGGGTTGCGATCATCATGCGCAATCTGCCGGAGTGGTCGGTTGCGTTTTGGGCTGCCGTTCTGTCGGGCGCGATTGTGACGCCGTTGAACGCGTGGTGGACCGGGGCGGAACTCGAATATGGGCTTGCGGACTCCGGCACTTCGGTCGCGCTGATCGACGCCGAGCGGTGGGAGCGCGTGCGCGAGCATGCCGACAACTGCCCGGATCTGAAGCGCATCTTTGTTTGCCGGTCGTATGAAGACATCGCCGATCCACGGGTGAGGAAGCTTGAAGACGTGATCGGCGCACCCAACACATGGGCGAAGTTGGATGAGGTTCCGTTGCCGGCCGTGGCGCTGGAGCCGGAAGACGACGTGACGATCTGTTATACCTCCGGCACGACGGGCAAGCCGAAGGGCGCCGTCATCACGCATCGCAACATCATCTCGAACGTCATCAACGCGATGTGCGCGCAGGCGCGTTCGTTCCTGCGGCGCGGGCAGCCCCTGCCCGTTCCCGATCCGAACGTGCAAAAGGCGAGCCTAATTTCGGTGCCGTTCTTTCATGCGACGGGTTGCTTTGCAGTGATGGTCCCCGCGGTGCTGGCGGGCTCGAAGCTCGTGATGCAGCGGCGGTGGAATGCGGATCAGGCGTTGGAGTTGATTCAGCGCGAGAAGATCACGCAAGCTGGCGGCGTGCCCACGATCGCATGGCAGATCGTCGAGCATCCGCGCTTTCACGAGTTCGATTTGTCGTCGCTCGAGACGGTGTCCTACGGCGGCGCGCCGTCGGCGCCCGAGTTGGTGCGGCGCTTGCGCGAGCGGCTGCCGCAGATCAAGACGGGCCAAGGTTGGGGGATGACGGAAACCTCCGCCACCGCGACCAGCAATTACGGCGAGGACTATGAGCGCAAGCCGTCGAGCTGCGGCGTGCCGACGCCGACGGGCGAGATCAGGATCGTTTCGCTCGAGGGCAAGGACCTGCCCGTCGGCGAGGTCGGCGAACTCTACTATCGCGGGCCGATCGTCGTGCGCGGCTATTGGAACAAACCGCAGGCAACCGCCGAGACCTTCGTCGACGGTTGGGTGAAGACGGGCGACTTGGCCAAGGTCGACGATGAAGGCTTCGTCTATATCGTGGACCGGGCCAAGGACATGCTGATCCGCGGCGGTGAAAACATCTACTGCGTCGAGGTCGAGAACGCTTTGTACGACCACCCGTCCGTGATGGACGCGGCGGTGATCGGAATTCCGCACCGCACACTGGGTGAAGAGCCGGCGGCGGCCGTGCATCTGAAGCCCGGCATGAAGGCCAGCGAAGAGGAGCTTCGCCATTTCGTGGCGCAGAAGCTTGCCGCGTTCAAAGTGCCGGTGAAGATTTTGTTCCTGCCCGAGACGCTGCCGCGCAACGCGAACGGCAAGATCATGAAGAAGGATTTGAAAGGGCTGTTCGGCGGATGACCCCGCTCTCCTGGCGCATCGGCGATGTGAAGATCACCAAAATCGTCGAGCTTGAGACGACGGGCAGCACGAAGTTCATTCTGCCGCAAGCGACGCGGGAGGCGGCGCTTGAGATAAAGTGGCTGGCGCCGCATTTCATGAACGAAGAGGGGCGCCTCAAGCTCAGCATTCACGCGCTCGTTATCGAGACGCCGTCACGGCGCATGATCGTCGACACGTGTCTCGGCAACGACAAGCAGGGTCGCGGCGTGCCGTGGTGGAATAATCTGCAAGGGCCGTTCCTGCGCGATCTCTCGGCCGCGGGGTATGCGCGCGAGTCAATCGACACCGTGATGTGCACGCATATGCACGTCGATCACGTCGGGTGGAACACGATGCTCGACGGCGGCAAATGGGTACCGACGTTTCCGAAAGCTCGCTACCTCATGGGCCGGGTGGAGTTCGAACACTGGCGCGATCAGCAAGGCGATGAGATGCAGCGCGTCGTATACGCGGATTCCGTGCAGCCTGTCTTTGACGCGGGGCTCGTCGACCTGGTCGAGACAGATCACAAAGTTTGCGACGAGGTCAGCTTCGTGCCGACGCTCGGCCATACGCCGGGGCATGTGAGCATCCGCATCGCGTCAAAGGGCGAAGAGGCGCTGATCACCGGCGACTTTATTCATCACCCTTGCCAGATGGCGCATCCGGAATGGGCGTCGAGCGCCGACTATGATCCCGCGATCTCGACCAAAACCCGGCAGGATGTGTTCGCGCGCCTTGCCGGCACGCCGACGCTCATGATTGGCACGCACTTCGCGACGCCGACTGCCGGACGCGTGGTGAAGGACGGCGACGCGTATAGGCTGGCAGTGTGAGAGATGGAAATTTGCACGCCTACGCTATCTAGAGTTCACGCTGGAGTACTTCGTCACACATAGGCTAGTCGTCTGCGTCGGACGCCTCAAGTTTTCGCGACTGTGCAAGCCTTTGCCAAACATCGGCTCCGTTCTTCCAACCAAACTGCTCGCTCGGATTACCGCCCGCGGCAACGCTGCTAGCCTGAAACTCCTTGCTTTGCAATTTGCTAAAGATCTTCTTCATTGTGAGGATGATCTCTGGACCCAAACTGTTGTTTTTATCAAGTGAAAGCAGTGCCGACGACGTGCGTTCGATGATGTAAGCGAACGGGTAGAGAGGAAGCTCCTTCTGTTCGCAGTGGGCCCTTACACGACGCATTTGCACGTAGAAGCGAGCAATCGCGAGTGCGGCGCGGTCACCCATCAGCGCGATGTCCGACACGAGCTGTTCGTATGTTGATTGCATCGGCAAAATCGAAAGC
>JANNEL010000187.1:0-2886 GCA_031378595.1 Alphaproteobacteria bacterium | reverse complement strand
GGTCGAGGTCGTGCCGGGTCCGCAAAAGAATGCTGCCGTCGGCAAGCTCATTCGCGGTCTGCTGCGGCCCGGCATCATCTATTGCGCGACGACGGTGATGGTCGATCAGCTTACCAACGTGTTGAAGCGGGTCGGCATTCAGGCCGTGCGCTATCATGGCAAGATGTCCCCGGCGGAACGCGGGACGGCGCAGCAGCGCTTCATGGAGCCCGCACGACGCATGATCATGGTCGCAACGAGCGCGTTCGGTATGGGCATCGACAAGCCGAACATTCGCACCATTGTGCATTACCACGCGCCCGGTTCGCTCGAGAGTTACGTGCAGGAGGCGGGGCGCGCGGGGCGCGACGGCGCGCCCGCCAACTGCGTGTTGCTGTTCGACCCGGCCGATCTTGAGATTCAGGAGCATCTTCAGGCGATGAGCCGGCCGAGTGTGCGGCATCTCGTGAGCATCGAGAATGCGCTCGCCGCGTGGGCGGCGGAGAAGCGAAGGCCTTCCGCTGCAACGCTCGCCGTCTCTGCGGGCGTGCCGCAGCGCATTGCCGAAGCGTTGCTCGTCGACCTCGAAGAAGCGGGGCTGGTCGCGCACGGCAAAGACGGCGCGATCAAGCTTGCTGTACCGGTCGCTGCCTTTCGCAGTGGTGCGCGCGAGCTTGTGGCGAAGGTGAAGACGTTTCGATTTGAGGGTGAGCGAAAGCTTAAGACGGTCGCAGCTTATGCGACCACGGAGGAGTGCCGCAGCGTCTTCATCCGGCGCTATTTCGGCGAAGAGCTGCCGCCGCGTTGCGGCGCCTGCGACCGCTGCCGTGGGGGTTTGGTTGTGGTGCCGCGTAAGGAAGCGGTTGTGAAGCGGCCCGCGCGCAGACGGCGCCGGCGCCGGTCGAAGGCAAGAGGCTCGACGCGGGCTCTCTAATTTGCTGGGGCCGCCAGCATCCTTGCCAGCACCCTTGAGCGTTCAGTCGGGAGCGAAGCAGTAGAGGAGGCCGGCGCCGCCCGATGATTTGAGCGCGTCTTGGCCGCAGCCGCGCGAGCCGTGCGCGGAGTTCCACGACTTCATGTGGCGCGTTTCCTTGAGGCCGATGCGGTCATGGTGGCCGACGATCGCGGAGCCTTCGCCGTTCTTGGTCCAGTTGCCGCACGTCGTGTCGCCACCGGCGGTGGAGTACATGCCTTGCGGGTCGGAGCCCGTGAGGATGTCGTGCATGTTCACCGGATCGCCGCGGCCGCCGACCGGCTCGCCCTTTTCGCTGAGTGCGGTCTTCTTGTCGATGTTGACCGCAGTGCCATGAAGCTCGTCGACGTTCTTCGCCACGACGGTCCCCTTTGCGTTCTGCCACGGTCCTTTGCCGATGCGGTCGCGCGCGTTGATACCGGCCTCGCCGGCCGGCGCCGTCGTGCTCAAATACGCGCGCCACGTCGTCTTGCTTGAACCCGCAGCCTTCGCGAGCGCTTGGCAATGCGCATCCGCGCCGTCCAAGCCGCCGAGGTTGGCGCCGTCGCCCTTGCCGACGCTGGTGACGAAGAACGACATCTTCGCCGGATCTGCGTGTGCGGACGCCGTCAGCGCAACACCCGCGAACATGGCGGTCGCCCAAATGCGGACATGAGTCTTGTTCATCGTGGTCCTCCGTCGATTGTGCCTTGAGTTGACAACCGGGATAGCGCTGCGGTCAAGCGAGGCGCGGAATCGAGGCGATACCTGAGAGAACAGTGCGGCCGAGGTCGGGAAAGACCTTGCCCACTTTGCCGAGCAGGTAGTCGCCGTACGTCCCGTCGAAGGCGTGGACGTTCGCTCTATCCCAGCGTTCGTTGCTGTCGTCGCGGGCGTGGGCGCCGTGCGCCGGCAATGGTACGATGACCGCTGCGAACGCCGGGATCGAAGACAGTGGGAATGACAGACGCTCACGTCCCGAAACGTTTCGCACGCGATGCGGCGTCCGCGTTGCGCGTACCAACTGGCCTTCGGTCGCTGAGATCGTCACATGTCCCCGGAATCGATTTCGCAAGAGAGCGATGAGGACGAGTCGCCTGTTTCTGCTTTCACAGGGTCGTTCGATTTTTTTTCCACCGTGGCGCTGATTGGTGCATTCGCATTCTTCGCCATCAACTCACAACTGTGATGAATGCCTTAGAACACTCGCTTGCGGCCCCAGTTTTTTAGGCGGTTCCAGGTGATTGCACCAGTCGGCGCCTTTGATTCGTTGGCCCAATGGGGACGCTCCGTCAACCAGTCGGAATACAGGGCATTCCCGAATGAGTCAGTCACCGCCGCTCTGACCCGCCACCAAATGGGCGCAAGCGGGTTCATGTTATCTTGGTGAGCTTCAGCCTTGAACGGTTCGGAGCCTTCGCCAAGTGTGACGCCAGCCATGGCTTGTACAAAGAGAAAGTCCGTCGCACCGCGGGCGCTCAAACGCACCTTGCTAACGTGCACCGCCCTGCGGCCAGCGTTGGTGACCACGACAATCGTTGTCCGTCGCTCCGGTTTGTCTGAGTCAATGTCCATCCAATTGTATCCCACACGCACGCTTACTATCGCTCGATCCCGAAAATAGACGACGGCTGAGAGCATCAGCGCCAAGGGGCCAGTAATCGCACCAATGAGAGCTTGAGCTTCCTGTGGAGACATCTGCGAAGTCCCTATCGGGCAACGATTCTACGGTGAGCATGGTACATGCTAAGCACGAACCAACTGTGCTTTGCGTTGGACTTTAAGGAAACGTGGCGACGTAAAATCTGGGGGCTTGGCACAAACTCTCCCTCAAAGAACGGTGCGGCCGAGGTCGGGGAAGACCTTTCCCACTTTGCCGAGCAGGTAGTCACCGTACGTCCCGTCGAACGCGTGGACGTTCGTTCTGTCCCAGCGTTCGTTGCTGTCGTCGCGGG
>JANNEL010000172.1:0-1738 GCA_031378595.1 Alphaproteobacteria bacterium | reverse complement strand
CGTTGCGGCGATCCACGTGGACGACGATGGCGCCGGCATCCCGGACGACAAGCTCACACACGTGCTGAAACCGTTCGTGCGGCTGGAAGAGTCGCGCAGCGTCGAGACCGGCGGCCACGGGCTCGGTCTCACGATCGCGCGTGCCATCGCCGAGCGGCACGCGGGCGAGTTGGTGCTCGCCAACCGTGCGCAAGGTGGGTTGCGCGCGACCTTGCGCTTGCCATTGATGAAGTAAGCCACGGTCGCGCGGACCTTGTCCGCGAGCGGCGTTGCTGGCACGATCTTGCCAACGAAGAAAAAGGGTGAGGTCATGCCGGGTAAACTGATCAGCGGAGCGCGCTCGTTGCCGCTTGAGGCGCTGCAGGAGCGGGCGGAGCGTGGGGCTTCGGCGTTTGCGTCCATCGGCATCGGGCGCGGCGACGGCGTCGCGCTGATGTTGCGCAACGACTTCGCGTTCTTCGAGGCGGGCATGGCGGCCGGATTGCTCGGCGCTTATTCGGTGCCGGTGAACTGGCATTACACGGTCGAGGAAGCGAGCTATCTGATCAGCGACTCCGGCGCGAAGGCGGTGGTGGCGCACACCGACTTGCTTCCCGTCGCGCTCAAAGCGGCACCGCCCGGCGTGCCGGTGTTTGCCGTCGACACCCCGCCGGAAATCGTTGCCGCCTATCAGCTTTCGCAGGCCGACACGGCAGTCCGGCCCGGTGTGAAGGTTTGGGACGCGTGGATCGAGAGCTTTCCTCGCCGTGCGCCAGAGGCCATCGAGGCGCCGGGCGCGATCATCTACACGTCCGGCACGACCGGGCGGCCGAAGGGCGTGAAGCGGTTTCCGCCGACGGCCGCACAGACGCTCGCCACCACGAAGCTGATCGGGCGCGCGTTCGGGTTCGACGGCGTGTTGGTTGGTGGGCAAGCTGAGCGCATCGTCACCGTCGTCACCGGGCCGATGTATCACTCCGCGCCGAACGCCTATGGCGCGTACGCAATCCGCTCCGGGGCCGACGTGATCTTGGAGCCGCGGTTCGATCCGGAAGAACTGCTGCAGATGATCGAGCGGTATCGCGTGACGCATCTGCACATGGTGCCCACGATGTTCGTGCGGTTGCTGAAGCTGCCCGACGACGTGCGGCGGAAGTACGATCTCTCCTCGCTCAAATTCGTCGTGCATGCGGCGGCACCCTGTCCACCCGATATCAAGCGCGGCATGATCGAGTGGTGGGGACCGATCATCAACGAGTACTACGGTGCGACGGAAACCGGCGCAGTCGTGTTCTGTACGGCGAACGAATGGCTCGCGCATCCGGGCACGGTCGGCCGCGCGCAACCCGATGTGAAAGTGGTGATCACAGACGATGCGGGTGAGCCGCTGCCTGCGGGCGAGCCGGGCGACGTGTACGCGCGTCTCACCACCGGCGTCGACTTCACCTATCACGGCGACGACGCGAAGCGCCGCAAGGCTGAGCGCGACGGGCTGATCTCCGTCGGCGACATCGGCTATCTGGACAAGGACGGGTTCCTGTTTCTCTGCGACCGGCGGAATCACATGGTGATCTCGGGCGGCGTAAACATCTATCCGGCCGAGATCGAGGCGGAGATCTTGAAAATCCCCGGCGTCGCCGATTGCGCCGTGTTCGGCATTCCGGATGCGGAGTTCGGCGAAGCGCTCTGCGCCGTCGTGCAAGCGCAGCCGGGCGCACGCGTGAGCGAGGGGGACGTGAAGGGCTACCTGCGGGATCAT
>JANNEL010000259.1:0-1925 GCA_031378595.1 Alphaproteobacteria bacterium | reverse complement strand
CGTTTCGATGCCGGAGCCGCCGAGATCGGCGTAGGCAACGCGCTTTGGCGATAGGATACGAAAAGCGTCGTAGCCCTTCGGGCTCAAGTTCACGTGGCCGTCGGCTGAGAGCGGTGCGGTCGCGACGAAGAACATTTTTTGCTTGGCGATGAAGGCTGCAAGCCGGGCGTCGATTTCTTCGTAGACTTTGGCCATCGGCGCGATCCTACTTCGTGCATTGCTTTCTCGTGCCATGGCTCGTTGTGAGCGCGCAATACCCCCGGTTTCGTGGCCTATCGCGCGGGAATGTGGTACGCGCACGCAAATGCCGTCCCAACGCAATGTTCTGACCTTCGTTTGCCTCGTCATCTTTCTTGATGCGTTGGGGATCGGCCTCATTCTCCCCGTGACGCCGGACTTGATTGCGCAGTTGACCAGCTTGCCGAACAACCGCGCGGCGGAGGTTAGCGGGTATCTGATGTTCGCGTTCGCTGGTGCGCAGTTTTTCTCGGCGCCGATTCTGGGCGGCTTGAGCGACCATTTTGGACGCAGGGCCATCTTGCTGCTCGCGCTGTTGGGCTTTGTTGCGAACTACTTCGTGATGGCGGCCGCACCGACGCTCGCCTGGCTCTTTGTTGCCCGGGTTATCTCAGGTGTGTGCGGCGGGACATTTCCGGCTGCGAATGCGGCGCTTGTCGATGTCACTGCACCGGCCGACCGACCGCGCGCGTTTGGGTTGACGGGCGGCGCGTTGGGGCTTGGGTTCATTTTGGGACCGCCGATCGGCGGGTTGCTGGGCGAGTATGACTATCGTCTCCCGTTCCTCGCGGCCGGTGCGTTCACGTTCGCGGTCTTCGTCTATGGCTGGTTCGTGTTCGGTGAGACGCTTCCCGTTGAGCGACGGCGCGCGTTCGATTGGCGGCGCGCCAATCCGCTGGGCAGCGTGCGGTCGGTCGCGGGCTATCCAGTCGTGTTCGCGCTTCTAATTGCGAATTTTTGCGTTCAGTTGTCGAGCCAGTCGTACGGGACGATTTGGGCATTTTACACGATCGAAGTCGTGCAATGGAGCAAGTGGGCGATCGGCCTGTCGGCGGGCGCCTATGGATTCATGGTGGTGCTGGTGCAAGGCGGCTTGACGGGTCCTGTGGTCAAGCGCTTCGGGGAGTGGCGGGCGCTGTGGTTCGGGCTTGC
The DNA here is from genome assembly GCA_031378595.1 of Alphaproteobacteria bacterium. GTDB lineage: Bacteria > Pseudomonadota > Alphaproteobacteria > Micropepsales > Micropepsaceae > SZUA-430. Next base: position 755 of record JANNEL010000259.1, on the reverse strand, counting down.
GATGGCGGGGCTGAGCTATTTGGGCTTTGCGCTCGTGTCGGGGCCAGTTGGCATTTATGCGTTTATTGTCGTCGGCGGGTTCGCGGGTTTCGTGTTCCCGGCGATGCAGTCGTTGATGACGAAGGGCATTCCGGAAAACGCTCAGGGCGAATTGCAAGGTGCGCTCGCCTCGAGTTTCTGTTTGGCGGCGATCATCGGGCCGGTAGTGATGAGCCATCTCTTCTCCGCGTTCACGAGCGGGGAGGGGACGCACTTTCCCGGCGCGCCTTTCGTGGCCGGGTTTGTGCTGGTGCTGTGCGCGGGATTGGTGCTCTTGCGGTGGGGGCGCGTTCCCCTGGTGACGCCGCGCTAGCGCCGCGCGAGGTCCAGCGCTTTTTCCAGGACATCGTCGCGACCAGCGCGAAGCGCCCTTAGGCCCGACGTGACGGCGACATCGGGTTTGATGCCGGCGCGCTGAAGTTGGCGCCCGTCGGGCGTGCGGACGTCGTGACCGGTGAAGCGCAGAGTTAGGCCGCCGGGAAGTTGGATGCCTGTGAGATCACCGATGGTGCCGTTTGTGGTCGAGCCGTCGAACGTGGCGTTGGCTGCGGCCTTGAAAATCAGCGCGGTGTGTTCGGCTTGGCTTGCGGTTCGCTCATCGATCAGCGCGAACACGCGCCCGGTGTAACGCTTGGCTGGCGCGGGACGCTCCACATCGTCGAGTGCGAGCCAAAGAGTTTGCGGCGCGCCGTTTTTTGGTGGGCCTTGATAGGAAG
>JANNEL010000089.1:0-8507 GCA_031378595.1 Alphaproteobacteria bacterium | reverse complement strand
GCTCGATCGAGTTCAAAGTCCCGATGGTTTGGGCGATCGGCTTCATCTTCCTGTTCACAGTCGGCGGCGTCACCGGCGTCGTGCTCGCAAATTCAGGCGTCGATACCTCGCTGCACGACACCTATTATGTCGTGGCTCACTTCCACTACGTCCTATCGCTAGGCGCCGTCTTCGCGATCTTCGCCGGCTTCTACTATTGGGCGCCGAAGATGTGGGGGTACATGTACAACGAGTACCTTGGGCACGCGCACTTCTGGTTCACGTTCATCGGCGTCAACCTCGTCTTCTTCCCGCAGCATTTCTTGGGCCTCGCGGGCATGCCGCGCCGCTATGTCGACTACCCGGACGCATACGCGTACTGGAACTACGTCTCGTCGATCGGCTCCTATATCTCAGGTGTCGGCGTCCTGATCTTCCTCGCGGTGCTGATCGAGATGTTCATGGCCAAGCGTAAGGCCGCCGCCAATCCTTGGGGGCCGCACGCGACGACGCTGGAATGGACGCTGCCTTCGCCGCCGCCGTTCCATCAGTTCAACGAACTGCCGAAAATCACCGGAGGGCACGGGCATTGACCCAGGCCGCCGCATCGTTTGACGCCCAAGGGGCTCGCGCATCGCTCGCGGGCCCTTCGGACTATCTGGCGCTGCTGAAGCCGCGGGTGATGTCGCTCGTCGTTTTCACCTCTCTGGCCGCGATGATCGTGGCACCCGGCACGATCAGCCCGGTCATCGCATTCGCGGCCCTTCTGTGCATCGCCGTCGGCGCGGGCGCGGCCGGTGCGTTGAACCAATGGTACGACGCCGACATTGACGCGATTATGACCCGCACTCGGACGCGGCCCGTGCCGTCCGGCAAAATCGGCCGCCAAGAAGCGCTTGAGTTCGGCGCGACGCTCGCAGCCTTCAGCGTCTTTGCGATGGCATTCCTTGTGGGCTACGTGCCCGCGATCCTGCTCGCAGTTACGATCGCGTTCTACGTCTTCGTCTACACGATGTGGCTGAAGCGCTCGACGGTGCACAACATTGTCATCGGCGGCGCCGCAGGGGCGCTCCCGCCGGTGATCGGCTGGGCCGCCGTCAACGGCCACGCATTCGACCCGCTGCCGTGGCATCTGTTCCTGATCATCTTCCTCTGGACGCCGCCGCATTTCTGGGCGCTGGCCCTCGCGGGCAGCGACGACTACGCGCGCGCGAAAGTGCCGATGCTGCCCGTCGTCAAAGGCTCGCGCGCGACCCGCAACCACATCGTCGTCTACACACTGCTGCTCGCGGCATCGGCGGTCGCCCCGTACGTGTTTGGCTTCACCGGCCTCGTCTATGGCATCACCGCCGCTATCGGCAGCGCAGCCTTCGTCGCGCTCAGTGTGGCGCTCTGGTTTGCACCCGCCGAACGTGAGCGCGTCGTCGCCCTCCGCGTCTTCGCGTTCTCGATTTTCTACCTCTTCGCCCTCTTCACCGCGCTCGCAGCCGAAATGCTGATCGGTTTCGCACCGGTGCAACCGACGGTCATGAAGACGGAGCAGGCGGTCAACCATCGCGCGCCAGGCGCGCTTCCGCGGTCGAACTGGTGAACGGATGGGCACGATGGACTTGACGCCGGAAGAAAAGAAAAAGCTGAACCAGCGCAACTGGGCGCTGGCCGGCGTGTTGCTGGCCTTCGTGGCGCTCATCTTCGTCGTGACAATCGTCAAGCTTGGCGGAAACATCGCCAACCGGCCGTTGTGAGGGGTTGACGCGATGCGCAAGCTCGACCGCAACGACAAAGTGCTGATGACCTGCGTAGCTGTGTTCGTAGGCATGATCGGCCTCACCTACGCCTCGGCGCCGTTCTACCGCTTCTTCTGCGCAGCGACCGGTTACGACGGCACGCCGAGACTTTTCAGCGCCCCCTCGGCCAGCACGTCCGCCACCACGATCCAAGTGCGCTTCGACACGAATGTCGCGCCCGAGTTGCCATGGGAGTTCCGCGGCGAGAAAATATCGACCGAAATTCGCCTTGGCGAAAACACCGTCGACTACTTCCGCGCCCGCAACCTCGGCAACAAGCCGGTCGTCGGCATCGCGAAGTTCAACGTCACGCCGCTCAAAGCCGCGAAGTACTTCAACAAGATCAAGTGCTTCTGCGAGGACGGCCAAGAACTGAAGCCCGGGCAATCCGCGCGCTTCGGCGTCGCTTATTTCGTTGACCCCGCGATCGCAACCGATCCTGAGACAAAGGACGTCGCCGCAGTCACGCTCTCCTACACCTTCTTCCCGTCGAAAATCGAAACCAAAACCGTCGCGCAAGTTGGCGCCGTAAACTAAGGGTCGAGACCATGGCTTCCGACGAAATCAAACACGACTACCACCTGGTCCAACCCAGCGCTTGGCCGATCGTCGGCTCGGTCGCCGCCTTCCTGACCGCCGTCGGAGCGATCGCCTATTTCCAAACGTTGAAAGAGCAGCCGCCGCTGTTCGGCGTGCTGAGCGGTCCATGGTTGCTGCTCGGCGGCGCCGCGCTGTTGCTCTACACGTTCGTCGGTTGGTGGCGCGACGTCGTGAAGGAGTCGGTGATCCTGGGCGACCACACGCCGGTGGTGAAGCTCGGCCTGCGCTACGGCATGATCCTATTCATCGCCTCGGAGGTGATGTTCTTCGTTGCTTGGTTCTGGGCCTATTTCAACGCGGCGCTCTTCCCGCACGCGATCAATCTGACGACCTGGCCGCCGGAAAAAATCGTAACGTTCGATCCGTGGGACATCCCGCTCTTGAACACGTTGGTGCTGCTGACGTCCGGCACGACGGTGACCTGGGCCCATCATGCAATCCAAACCGGTAACCAGCGCGCAGCCGTCAACGGCCTCGGACTCACAATCATTCTCGGCATGCTGTTCACGTCGCTCCAGGCGTACGAGTACATGCACGCGGCCTTCCCGTTTGCTGGCAACGTTTATGGGGCGACGTTCTTCATGGCGACCGGGTTCCACGGTTTCCACGTCATCGTCGGCACGATCTTCTTGATCGTCTGCTGGTTCCGCGCCCGCGCCGGCCACTTCACGCCGGAGCGTCATTTCGGTTTCGAGGCGGCGGCGTGGTATTGGCACTTCGTCGACGTCGTTTGGCTGTTCCTCTTCGCCTCCATCTATGTCTGGGGCGAGGGTGCGGTCCACGCTGTGCACTAGGGCGAACGGCCAAAACCTAAGGTGATCGATGGGTGAGTTGCAGGCAGCCCCGTTGTCTCAGGCGGGGCTGCGTTGTCGCTGCCCGCGCTGCGGCAAGGGCCGTGTCTACAAAGCCTATCTCGTCTTCGCCGAACGCTGCACGGTCTGCGGGCTCGACTTTCGTTTCGCCGACGCCGGCGACGGCCCGGCGGTGTTCGTGATCCTGATCGCGGGCGCCTTTATCGTCACCTGCGCGCTGATCGTCGAAGTCAATTTCAGCCCGCCGTACTGGCTGCACGCGATCCTCTGGCTGCCCCTCACGATCGGCCTGTGCTTAGGGCTCTTGCCGCTGCTGAAGGCGACGCTGTTCGCGCTGCAATACCGCAATCAGGCCGGCGAAGGCCGCCGGCAAGACTGATGTTTCGCCCGCTCCCGCTCCTAACTGTATTCACGCTCCTAGCCCTCGCCATCCTCATTGCGCTCGGCGTCTGGCAGCTTGAACGCCGCGAAGAAAAACACGCGCTGCTCGATCGCATTGCCTCCCGCGCGGCGGCCGCACCCGCACCGATCGAAATCCTGCTCGCGACCGGCGACGACTTTGCGGCCCACCGCCAGGTGACCGCACGAGGCACGTTCGATCACGCCAAGGAAGTCTACGTCTACGCGCCGCGCACCGACGGCGGCCCGACGCGCCAAGGCAAGAAAGTCGTGACCCCATTCGCGCTCGGCTCCGGCGGCACGATCTTGGTCGACCGCGGCTGGGTCGACGAAGCGTGGCCGAGCACCGACAAAACCCTTCCCGAACCAAAGGGTGAAGTCGACGTCGAGGGCGTCTTGCGGCCGTCCTCACTGTCCAGAACCTTCACGCCGCCGGCCGACACCGCCAAGCGCATGCTGTTTGTGCGCGACAGCGCCGCGATCGCGAAGCTGGCGGGCGTCAAACTCAAAAGCCAGTTGATCCTTGAGGCGACAAACCGCCTCGGAAATCCCGAACCGCTGTCGACCAAGCTCGATATCCCCGACAACCACCTGAACTACGCGCTGACCTGGTTCTCGTTGGCGCTTGTGCTTTTGGTCATATACTTGCGCTACCACTATGTGCGTGGCCGCCTGAAGTTCACCCGATGAAATACGTGAGCACCCGCGGGGCATCGCCCGCGATTTCGTTCGAAGACGTTTTGCTGTCCGGCCCCGCGCCCGACGGCGGCCTCTACATGCCTGAGACCTGGCCACGCCTCGACTTCGCACGGCTGCGCGGCAAGAAGCGAAGCTACGCCGATCTCGCCGCGACCGTCCTCGCGCTCTTCGCCGACCGCGAGTGGTACGAGCCGATCGACCGTCACGCGCGCGAAGCTTACGCAAAGTTCGATGACGCGCGCGTCGTGCCGCTCCGCGAACTGGGCCCTCACCGCTGGCTGCTCGAACTGTTCCACGGTCCCACACTCGCCTTCAAAGACTTCGCGCTGCAATTGCTCGCGCCGCTGATGGACGAGGCGCTCGCCCGGCGCAAAACCCGCGCGCTCGTCGTCGCGGCAACATCGGGCGACACCGGCGCGGCCGCAGTTGCGGCGCTAGCCGGTCGCGCCAACATCGACCTCGTCGTCCTGCATCCCAAGGGCCGCATCTCGGACGTGCAACGCCGCCAAATGACGACGGCAACGGCAACGAACGTCCGCAACGTCGCCATCGAAGGCACGTTCGACGACACGCAAAGCCTCGTGAAGCAGCTGTTCGCGGACCACGCCTTTGCGCAAGCGCACCGCCTCGCCGCGATTAACTCGATCAACTGGGTCCGCATCGCCGCGCAAGCCGCGTACTATCTGTCGACCAGTCTGGCACTCGGCGAGCGGCCGCTGACGTTCAGCGTTCCCACCGGCAATTTCGGCGATGTCTTCGCGGGCTACGTCGCCAAGGAACTGGGCGTACCGATCAAGCGCTTAATCGTGGCGACAAACGCAAACGACATCCTGGCCCGCGCAATCACGACCGGAACCTACGCACGTGGTACGGTCCACGCGACGCTCTCCCCCGCGATGGATATTCAAGTCGCCAGCAACTTCGAACGCTTGCTCTATGAAGCGCACGGCCGCAACGCCGCAACGGTGCAAAAGCTGATGGCGGCCTTTGCAGCCACCGGGTCGCTTACGATCGAGCCGACGGCGCTCGCCGCGATCAAAGCCACGTTCCTCGCCGATCGTGTCCACGAAGGGGAAACCCTTGCCACGATGAAGGTCTTCCACCGCGACGCAAATCTGACCGTCGATCCGCACACGGCCGTGGGCCTTACAGCGACCCGCAAAGCGGCCGAAACGGAAGATGTCGTGACGCTGGCGACGGCCCACCCCGCCAAGTTTCCCGAGGCCGTCGATACCGCGACCGGAACGAAGCCCGCGTTGCCGGAACGGATGCGCTGGATCCTGACTGCGCCCGAACGCTACGAGACACTGCCGAACGCAATTGGCCCGCTAAAGGAATTCATTTCCGGCAGGTAGAACCGCGGAAATCGGCCATTTCTATTCCCCATGAAAAACGGGACCAACTGCTCTATGTAATCCCGTTCCGAACGAAGCAGGACGCCGGAATGAACCCTCAGATCACGAAGCTCGCGAACGGCCTGACCGTCATCACCGACCACATGCCGCATATCGAAACGGCGGCCTTGGGCGTGTGGGTGGACGCGGGCGCGCGCAACGAGACTGAGGCCACGAACGGTATCGCCCACATGCTGGAGCACATGGCGTTCAAAGGCACGCGCAGCCGCTCCGCCCGCATGATCGCCGAAGAGGTCGAACGCGTCGGTGGCTTCATCAACGCCTACACGGGCCGCGAGCAGACGGCTTATTACGTGCGGGTGTTGAAGGAGGACGTGCAGCTCGGCATCGACATCCTCGCCGACATTTTGCAGCACTCGATCTTCGACCCCGAAGAACTCGCCCGCGAAAAAGGCGTGGTCATCCAGGAGATTGGACAGGCCGAAGACACGCCCGACGATATCATCTTCGATCACCTCCAAGCAACCGCGTTCCCGAGCCAGTCGCTGGGCCGCCCGATTTTGGGCACAGAAAAGCACGTCCGTTCCTTCACGCGCGATACGTTGATCAACCAGATCAAAGACCACTATGTCGCGCAAAGCATGCTGCTCATCTCGGCCGGCGCCGTGCAGCACGAGCAGATGGTTGCTCTCGCCGAGAAGTACTTCACGAAAGTGCAGGCCGGCTCTCCGGTGAAGGTCGAACCCGCAAACTACGGCGGCGGCGAGTTCCGTGCCGAAGACGATTTGGAGCAAGCGCACTTGGCGCTCGCCTTCCCGGGCTTCAAGGCCGACGACGACGACATCTTTGCAGTCCAGGTTTATTCGACGGTCCTGGGCGGCGGCATGTCCTCCCGCCTATTCCAAGAAGCGCGCGAGAAACGCGGCCTTTGCTACGCCGTCCACACGTTCGGCTCCAGCTATCGCGAGACGGGTTTGATCGGCATCTACGCCGGCACCAGCGCCGCAGACGCCGCCGAACTCGTCGACGTGATCGCTGGCGAAATGAAATCGCTCGCGGTCGAAGCCGGCGAAGACGAAGTTGCCCGCGCTCGGGCGCAAATCAAATCGGGGCTGCTCATGGGACTCGAGCAAGCCTCGTCGCGCTGCGAACAAATCGCTGCTCACATGTTCACCTACGGCCGCATCCTCGACACCCGCGAACTGATCGCGAAGATCGAAGCCGTGGACACCAAAGAGGTGACCAGAATCGCCGGCAAAATTCTGACGAACACGCGCCTCACTCTCGCAGCGCTGGGACCGATGGGGACGCTGGGCTCCTACGATCGCATCGCGCAACGTTTCGCTTAAAGAGCGGATGTCGATCCGGGCAACCTTGGGCCGCGCGAAATCCGCGGCCTTCATCGATGGTAGGCTTGTGCGCCTCCGCGCGCCGATTGCGGCCGACTACATCGAATGGTCGAAGCTGCGCGGTGAAAGCCGCGAGTTCTTGACCCCCTGGGAGCCGAGTTGGGCTCCGGACGAACTCACCCGCGCCGCCTTCCGCCGCCGCCTGCGCCGCTACGCGCAAGCCGAACGCGACGGCACAGGCCTCATGTTCTTCGTCTTCGACCGCAAGGCAGAGGAGCTCACCGGCGGCTGTCAGCTTTCCAACATCCGTCAAGGCGTCGCGCAATCGGCAGCCTCGCTCGGCTACTGGATGGGACAGAAGCACGCAGGCCGCGGCCTGATGACGGACGCCGTCGTGACACTCGTTCGCAACGCGTTCGACCGGCTGGGCTTCCATCGCATCGAAGCGGCATGCCTGCCGTCAAACGTCGCCTCGCGCCGCGTGTTAACGAAGGCCGGATTCTCCGCCGAAGGCACAGCCAGAAAATATCTCAGGATCAATGGCGAATGGCAGGACCATCTGCTATTTGCCGTCGTCGTTGGCGATCCGATGCCGGCACCCAGGAACTGAACACCGCGCAATGAACAAGCTACTCGAACTCTCGCAACAAGCACGCGTCGCCATCGGCGCAGCCGTCGTTTGTTTGCTTCTTACAATTTGGATTTTCGTGCCTGGCGGGTTTCTCGACACGCTGACCAAGCCAACCGAAGAGCCTGGAAATTTACTCATCAACGAACAGGAGGCCGAAGTGGCTGCCGATTTGAGTGCTGAAAAGAATGCAGACTACTTGGCGACGAACGCGGAGAAGGCGGGGGTCAAGGTCTCCGAAAGCGGTTTGCAATATCGCGAACTCACCGCAGGCACCGGCAAACAGCCTGGCCCGACCAGCATGGTGACGGTCCACTACAAGGGGACGTTCATCAACGGCAAGGAATTCGACTCTTCCTACGGCCGCGGTCAGCCGATCAGCTTCCCGCTGAACGGCGTTATCGCGGGCTGGACCGAGGGCCTTCAGTTGATGCGTGAAGGCGGCAAGGCCGAACTCGTGATCCCGCAGGACCTGGCCTATGGCGCGGGCCGTCAAGGAATCCCGCCCTATCAAACGCTAGTTTTCCAGATTGAGCTGATCAAAGTTCAATAGCCCGCGCATCGCCCAGGCGAAATCGAGAGGCGGCGCGCACGCGGGCCGCCTCTTAACGTTTGTGCGCGTCAATCGTTAATATGAAACGCCAGTTGCGGGTTAGCGCGCCAATAACGATAGTCTTTTGGCCAAGTCCCCCGTTGTAGCCACTGCGTTGCCCCCGAATGCATGCAAGCGCGAGCCGGTATCATCGCTTGGCGAGGGCGGCAGTTATGCTGCTTCTCGCCCTGGCACCGGCATGCGTTTTTGCGGCCGCACCGATCACGCTCGATCGCGACGTCAGCGACATCACGCATTGGCTGCAGCCGAAGAGCGGCGCTGACGCGAGCGAACGCACGATCGAACT
>JANNEL010000082.1:0-1868 GCA_031378595.1 Alphaproteobacteria bacterium | reverse complement strand
CAGCATCGACATGCCGAGTGCGATGCCGGCGAGCACCGCGTCGAGCCACCCGCCGCGCAAGGTACCGTAGAGCAGAACCGCGACGACACTCACCGCTCCGCCGACCATGCCGAACCAGCGCGCGAGGCGGCGGGTCTGTATCTGAAGCCGCGGCGGCTCGGTTTTCAGAGAACTGAGCGCTTCCCCGATCTTGCCGATTTCGCTCAGTACGCCCGTCGCGACCACCTCACCGACACCCGTCCCGCGTACAACCAATGAACCTGAAAACACATAAGGAAGGTCATCGCCCCCCGGCCTGCGGGGTTTGGAGGAAGCGCCTTCGCTGCTGGCGATCTTGCGCACGGGCACGGACTCGCCCGTTAGAAGCGACTCGTCCGTCTGTAGGTCATGATTTTGAACGAGCACCGCATCCGCCGGCACCCTGTCTCCTTCGGCGAGTACGACGAAATCGCCGCGCACCACCTCCCGGCCGGCGATGCGTTTGCGTTGGCCGTCGCGAATGACCAGCGCACGCGGGCTGGTGAGGTCGCGCAACGCCTCTAAAACGCGCTCGGTCCGGTACTCTTGCACAACGGTGATCACGACCGACATCGTTGCGAATGCGAGCAGGATAAGCGCTTCCTTCAGATCACCCAGTACCAGATAGATTCCGCCGCCTGCGAGCAGCAGCGCCAGCATCGGTTCACGCAAGACCTCTAGGATGATGCGCAGCGGCGTGCGCCGGTCCGGCCGGGGCAGCTCGTTGGGCCCCTCGGCCTTCAGCCGAACTTGGGCATCTGCTTCGCTGAGGCCGTGAATAGACGCAGACAAAGGGGTGTCGCTGGGCATCTCAACCTTTTCAGTACAGCCGGACGCCAGAATTCACGTCCCCAGGCTTGAGTTCGATCGTCGTTTAGCAGAGTTTCGACACGAGAGTTGATCATCGTGACAGAAATGGGTTTGGGAACGACGATTGTCGGCCTCGTCGTGATCCTCACGAAGTATCTCCGGTCCGTAAGAGCCGAGCCACTTGAATGACAACCCCACACCACGAAGAAACGACCATCATCGCGGCGACGCCCGCGGAGGTGTTCGACTTTTTGGATGACCCCACGCGCCTCGCCCGCCACATGGGCAAGTCATCCTGGATTATGGGTGGCGGCCGGATGGATGTATCCGTCGACGAAGGTAGAGGCCAAAAGGTCGGTTCCCATATCCGCCTTGACGGTACCGCCTTTGGCTTGCGGGTGTTTCTCGACGAAGTGGTCACGAAGCGAGAGCCGCCGCTTGACAAACAATGGGAAACGGTCGGCGCCCACCGCTTGCTTGTCATCGGCGACTACACGATGGGCCTGAGTCTCGAGCCGGCTGGCCTACACTCGAAACTTCGCATTTTCATCGACTACGAGTTGCCGCGTGAGCACGCGTGGCTTGGAACCTTGTTTGCGAGTCGCTACGCCAAATGGTGCGTCGGCACAATGCTGAACGATGCGCGCGCACATTTCGCTCCAGCGGAGCCTCGCCGCCCCTCATGACAACGACACGGCCGATCAGCGCGGACGTGGAGACGCTGCAGCGCGAGACGTTCGACTATTTCGTACACGAGGCGAACCCTGCTAACGGACTAATCATCGACAAGACCGAGGCAAACTGGCCCGCCAGCATCGCCGCGACCGGGCTGGCGCTCGCCGCCTATCCGGTTGGTGTCGAGCGCGGGTTTTGGGCGCGAAGCGCCGCGGTGGAACGCACTCTGACAACGCTGCGCTTCTTCTGGAACAGCCCGCAGGGCCCAGAGCCGGACGCTACAGGCCATCAAGGGTTCTATTATCATTTCCTCGACATGCAGACCGGTCGGCGCGCCTGGGACTGCGAAGTGTCGACCATCGATA
>JANNEL010000245.1:0-1600 GCA_031378595.1 Alphaproteobacteria bacterium | reverse complement strand
AGGGCTGACGCTGCCGTCAAGGGACTCGCCCGAGAGGCGAGCACGGTTCTCCCAAAAATGTGTGGTTCGCGGCGCGCGTGCGGGCTTGTATGGTCGCGGCCGATTCAGAGGTTGGGAGACCCTATGTTCAGAACTGCTGTTGCGTCGTTGGCGCTTGCGATTGTGGCTCCGGCCGTGGCTCTTGCGGCACCCGCGCCCGCGTCGGAGCTCGCGAAGCTCGTCAATATTCCGCACGAGAAATTCACGCTGGCCAACGGCTTGCGCGTGATCGTGCACACGGACCGCAAGGCGCCGGTCGTGGCGGTGTCGGTCTGGTACGGCGTCGGTTCGAAGCATGAGCCCAAGGGCAAGACCGGGTTCGCGCACCTGTTCGAGCATTTGATGTTCAACGGCTCGGAGAATTCGCCGGGCGACTATTTCGAGCCGCTGCAGCAGGTAGGCGCGACGGACTTCAATGGGACGACGTGGCTCGACCGTACGAACTATTTTCAGACGGTGCCGACCGGCGCGTTGGAACGGGCGCTGTTCCTCGAAAGCGATCGCATGGGGCATCTGCTCGGCGCGGTGACGCAGGAGAAGCTGGATAACCAGCGCGGCGTCGTTCAGAACGAAAAGCGCCAGGGCGACAACCAGCCTTACGGGCTCGTCGAATATCTGGTGAGCGACAATCTCTATCCCGTCGGACACCCGTACCATCACTCGACCATCGGCTCGATGGAAGACCTGAACGGGGCGAGCCTTGCCGACGTGAAGAAGTGGTTCAGCGACAACTACGGTCCGAACAACGCGGTGCTCGTGCTTGCGGGCGACATCGATGTGCCGACGGCGAAGACGCTGGTCGACAAGTATTTCGGCGATATTCCGCGGGGCCCGGTGGTGAAGCCTGTGAATGCGCCGGTGCCGACGCTGAAGGCTGCGAAATCGGAAGAGATTACCGATCGCGTGGCGACGGTCAGGCTCTATCGCGAATGGGCGGTGCCGGGGCTGAACGACAAAGACTCGGCGGCGCTGGACGTTGCGGCGACGGTGCTGGGCGGGCTTGCGAGCTCGCGGCTCGACAATGCACTGGTGCGGCAGGAGAAGATCGCGGTCGCCGTTTCGGCTTCGCTGCAGGAATTCCAGCACGCGAGCATTTTCGAAGTGACGGCGGACGTGAAGCCCGGCGTCGATCCGGCCACCGTTGCGGCGCGTCTCGACGCCGTGATCGGCGACTTCGTGAAGAACGGACCGACGGCGGACGAGGTGAGCCGCTCGCTGGTGACAAAGCTCGCCGGTTACATCCGCGGGATCGAAGCTGTCGGCGGGTTCGGCGGTAAAGCCGTCGTGCTGGCGGAGGGCGAACTCTACTCGAACGATTCGAATTTCTACAAGAAGCGCCTGGCCGAACTCGGCGCGCTGACGCCGGCTGCGGTGCAGAAGGCGTCGAAGAAGTGGCTGTCGCGGCCGGTCTACGCGCTGACCGTTAAACCCGGCGAGCGCACGCTCGACGGCGGTAAGCTTGGTGGGTGGGAACAGCGCGATGGCGGGTTCACGTTTGCCCCCGCGCACTACCGCGATCCGAATGCAGGAGAGACGTTTACCCCGCACGCGGCGGTCGACC
>JANNEL010000053.1:0-4792 GCA_031378595.1 Alphaproteobacteria bacterium | reverse complement strand
CAAACGAACGGCGACGCAGTCGAAATCAAGTCCTACCCCGGCTCGCCCGCGCTGATGCTGGCGCTCGCCCGCGCCCAAGACCGTGTCTTTGCCTGCGAACTCCATCCCGAAGACAGCGAGGCGTTGCGCCGTGCGCTCGGCGCCGACCCGCGCCTGCGCGTCACGACCGGTGACGGCTACGAACGCATCGCGACGCTGATCCCGCCACGCGAAAAGCGAGGGCTGGTGCTCATCGATCCACCGTTTGAAGAACCCGACGAATTTGAGCGGCTGGCGAAAGCCTTCATCGCAGCCCACCGCAAATGGCAGGCCGGGGTCTACGTGCTCTGGTTCCCGGTTAAGGCCTTAAACGAACTCGACCGCTTCCAAGCTGAACTCGTGAACTCCGGAATTAAGCGACTGTCGCTGGTGACATTAGACGTTGCCCGAGCGGAGGGTCTGAGCAAGATCGGCCTCATCCTTTGCAATGCGCCGTTCACCTTCGGCTCCGAATGGAGCGCGGCACTCGCCTGGGCGACCGAGAAACTCGCGCAAGGCCAGGGTGCCCGCGCGGAAATCGTGACCTTGAGCGGCGAATAGACCCTTTCTTGCAGTCACCTTTCCCCTCGGCTATTCATCCCGCCCTTCAAGGACCACACCCGCTCTTGGACTACGGATGGGTGGCAGAGTGGTCTATCGCACCGCACTCGAAATGCGGAGTACGGCAACGTACCGTGAGTTCGAATCTCACCCCATCCGCCACTCCACTTTGAAAATGCGTCACGTTCGCGTGAACCTCTAAAACTTGACGCACTCGTGAATGGCCTCATGCCGCAGCCATCGCCACCCTCCTTGCGGGGAAGAGTTGCGCTGATGAACGCGAAGGCGAAGTGGGAGCTATCGAGCCGTCATGACTGGCCCGCTTACGCGCGGCTATTCGCTGACAGCCGCCGCATCCACATTCCAGACCTGATGGCGCGCGGCGACGCCGAAGCGGCGTACGTGGCACTCGCCGAGGCGACGGCGTGGAACACAGTCATCAACGCCGGCGCCAAGGTCATCGACCAGACCGACGATATCAAAGCGAGCCTCTCCGCCGATCAGGCTGAAGCGCTCGATCGCAGCGTCGTGGTGTCGGCAAGCCAAGGTTACCAGTTTAAGTTCGACAACTACCGCCTCAGCGAACAGGGCGAACCCCATCGCGACAAATCGCACCCGCTCGCGCCCATGGTGGATTTCCTGAACAGCCCGCGCTTCCTCGCCGCGATGCGCCAACTGACGGGCCGCCCCGACATCGCCTTCGCCGACGCGCAAGCAACCCGCTATGGCCCCGGCCAATTCCTGCACGTCCACGACGATCTCGATCCAGGCAAGAAGCGCATCGCGGCGTACGTCTTGAACCTCACGCCGGAATGGTCGCCCGAGTGGGGCGGCATTTTGCATTTCATGGATAGCGACGGCCACGTGGCCGAAGGTTACGTGCCGCGCTTCAACGCGCTGAACGTCTTCGACGTCGGCGTGCGCCACTTCGTGAGCTTCGTCGCGCCTTACGCGCGCGTGCCGCGATTGAGCGTTACGGGTTGGCTGCGGGGACGCTAGCTGCCGCCGCCCGCACGGCGTCGATCACCGCCATCGATTTCACGGGATCGTCCGCCGCGAGCGGAAACGGCGCACCGTCGAGCAGCGTCGCCGCAACGGCCTGAAGCTGCGCCGCAAAGGTCGAGAGCCCTTCAATCGTCTCGGAGCGCGTCTTGCCGTCGATATCAATGTCGAACTTGGGCCCCATCTGCGGCGCCAGCGGGTTCAGCACTCTGATCGATCCGCGCTCGCCGATGATGTTGAGAAAAGCGGCGAATGCACTGCTGTCCATGCTGCACGCAACGTTGGCCGTCGCGCCGCCCGGAAACCGCAGCACGATCTCCGTCGCCGCATCGACGCCGTCGACCATCCGCATAACGGCACGCTCGACGACCGGCTCCTCGCCGGTCGCAACGCGCACCCATTGCAGCGGGTAGCAGCCGATATCCATCAGCGCACCGCCGCCCATATTTGCATTCCAACGAAACTCGTCGGCGGATTTGGCAATCGGTGCGTGAAACGCCGCGTCGAGCGAAACGATCCGCCCCAGCGCGCCGCTGCGGCAAACGTCGACAATTCGGTGCCACAGCGCGTGCTGGCGATAGTGATAGGCCTCGAACACGCGCCGTTCCGCTCGCTCTGCTGCGTCGAGCACGCGTTGCGCCTCAACCGCATTCATCGAAAACGGCTTCTCGACGAGCACATGCTTGCCCGCCTCAAGCGCCTTGATCGCAATCGCCGCATGAAACGCAGGCGGCGTCGCCACATAAACGAGGTCGATTGAAGGGTCGGCGATCAGCGCGTCATACGAAGCGTGGACCTTGGCGATTCCATGCGCGGCCGCGTAGGCCTGCGCCCGGACCGGATCGCGCGCCGCTATGACCGCAACGTTCACCCGGGGGACGTCGCGCGCAGGCGCAATCATCGCGTAGACCGCCACGCGTGCCGCGCCGATGATGCCGATGTTGATTGTCATAAAGCTGCTGCCCCAAGTTGGGGCGCACGCTAACGCGATCCCTCAGGATCGCAACGGCGCTAGAAGATCAGCGAGAACACGAAATAGACGCCAGCCCACGACGCGGCGGCGAGCGTGATCCACGCAGGGATGCTCCACTGCAGCGGAACGACGTCTTGCTCGGGCGCCCCGAACGCGTCGACCGTCAAAGGCATTTTCGTCCTGAAATGGATATTGCTCATCCCGCACCCGCACTTGTGTGATTCGTTTTCCGAATCATCGCTGCACGGATTTTACCAAACGCTGAGCCGCACAAGTAGGAGCACTTCCCTCCGTCCCCGGACGATTTGTTACCGCGCTACAGCTTTAACGTGAAAGCGCCAACCCAGCGTTGGTGGTTAGTTGAAAGTGATCAGTGCCGACCCGACGGCGAAGCTCGCGCCGAACCCGATCATCAGCGCGTTATCGCCTTTCTTGGCTTTGCCCTCGGCGATCAACTGATCCAGCAGCAACGGAATGCTCGCGCTCGACGTGTTGCCGGTCTCGGCAAATGACGCGCGGAGTTTCGACGGATCGATCCCCGCCGACTTGCACGCCGGAATCAGAATGCGGGTCAGATTGGCTTGATGCGGGATCAACCAGTCGATCGTGTGCCCATCGTTTTGATAGCGATGAATCTCGTCGACCAAAATCCGCGTCGCACCGACGGCGACTGGCGGCCCGGCCATGTACCAGCGTACGTCCTGCGGCACTTCCAGTGTGGGATTGCTGGCCTGCATGCCGGCACCCTTGATGAGGCCGATCGTTCCCGCATCGATCATCGATGTCGCGCGCGTGTGCTTGATCGTGGCCAAGCCTTCGGTGCCCGCTTCCAGCAAAACGCCGGCCGCGGCATCACCGAACAACGTCGAAATGCCGAATGCCTTCGGGTCATAGGCGATGCAACGCGAAGAGAACTCCACGGCAATACAAGCAACCCGCCGGTACCCCATCGCCTGCACAAGGCTCTTGCCGACGGTCAGCGCGTACATGAACCCGGTGCATGCGTTGCTCGAAATGTCGAGCACGAAGGGATCCGCCAGAGCTCCGTGCCGCTCGCGCGCAACCGCCACGATCTGCTGCGAAATGCCTGGAAACCCTTGCGTCGAAGACGATGAAACGATGATCGCATCGAGCGTCGCCCACGCGCTGTCATCCATCATCTTCTCAAGCAGCGCGTACGCCACATCGACCGGCATCTCTTCCGGGCCAAAGAACCGCCGCGCGCGTAAGCCCGTCTTCTGCTCGATCAGCTCCGCACGTTGCCGCGCCGTATCTTCGGCACCCGCGTCCCGCACATTGCGTGCATGCGCGCCGTCGATCAGCCGCTGACCGATATCGCGGTTCGTGACGACGATGTCCGGCAAGATGCTTGCCGTCGCGACTATGGAAACGTCCTGCATGCGAAACCCCGTACCTAAGCCCTACTATCGGAAACGAGCGGGCCGTTTGTCCAGGAAGGCTTGCACAGCTTCCTTGTGTTCTGGTGTCGCCCAACAAGCGCGCAATTGCTCAGTTTCGCGGCGTTGCGCCAGGGCCATATCCTGCTCGCACGCATTCTTGGTTAGCAATTCTTTCGTCATGCGCAGCATCGGATCGGGGTTGGCTGAGATCGCTTTACCAATCTCAAACGCCTTCGGCAGTAACGCGTCGGGCGCCACGACATATTCGGCAAGGCCGATCTCGCGCGCCTCGCGGCCATCGATAAGGCGCGCGCTCAGCATCAATTCGCTTGCCCGGCCATAGCCCACGCGGCTGACAAGAAAATGCGTGGAAGCAAGCTCCGGCACGATTCCCATGCGCACGAACACCATACCGAACTTCGCGGCTTCCGACGCGATGATCACATCGAACGGGAGGATCATCGTCACGCCGATGCCAACGGCAGGCCCGTTCACCGCCGCGATCAACGGTTTTGACGAACGCACAAGTGAAATCCAATCGAGCCCCTTGGGGAGCCCACCTTGGCCGCCGGCCGTATCAGCACCCGGGTCCCGCCCGTCCAGCCGCGACTTGAATGTGTGTTCGATATCGGCGCCCGCGCAGAAACCGCGGCCTTCGCCGGTGACGACGATCGCGCCGACCCCGCGGTCGTTGTTCGCGTCCTCGATGGCGTCCGCCATCTCTTCGCTCATTTTCGGCATCCACGCGTTCAGCCGCTCGGGCCGGTTCAACGTGATGAGCGCGATGGGCGCCTGCGTTGTGTAGCGAATGGTCGAATACGTCATGAAAAAGGCTCAC
>JANNEL010000030.1:0-1804 GCA_031378595.1 Alphaproteobacteria bacterium | reverse complement strand
AAATAGCTTCCGACATGCGTCGACTGGAAGATCGGCGCGGAGGCCTTCAGCGACACGCTTTTGCCGGGTTGGTAGCTGCCTTGCGTCAACGAGCACATGACGCGCAGCGAGTCGTCGCTGTTCAGGCCCGTGAACGGTCCGCGCTCCAGCAGCATCGGGTTCAGCGTCCACGAGGCGTGGGCGGAGCGCGTCAAGGTGCGCGGCGCGTGCAGCGGGTGGGTAACGAACAGCGTGTCGGCTGACTGCGTGGTGACGAGGTCGTTCACCTCGACGTCAGTGTAAGGAGTCACGATCTCGTAGATCTTCGCGGCCGTGCCACCGGACGCGTAGACGTCATAGGCGGTTGCGTCCACGCCCTGCAGCTCGAACGTGTTCGTCGCCGGGTTCGAGATGACGAATTCGCGGTTGTTCACCTGCCCCATGCCGGCGACGCCTGTGATCACCACGCGGTCGTTCGCGACCAGCCCATGCGCGGTTGCGGTGACGACGGCGGGGTTCGCCTGCGCGATGCCCGTGATCGTCTTCGTGGACGACGTGACGGGGGCGTAATCCTTCCACACGCGCATATAGAGGTGGCCGAACTCCAGCATGTAGGCCTGCACGGTCGAGAACACGAACGGCACGAGGCGCGATTGCTTCAGATGTTCCTTCACCTCACCCGCAAAGCGCGTGCCGTGGCGGCGCATCAGGCCGCCTTCGGGGCGCACGATGAAGTTCTCGATCGTCTCGGCGCCCGAGACGTATTTCGCGAAGTCGGTGCGTCCGTACATACGCGGGCTGAGTTCGCCCGCCGCGAACGACGGTTGGACGGTTTCGGTGCGGGTCATCGCGTTCTAAGCTCCCCGCGCGTCGAGCCAGTCGCCGCGCGGCAGACGTTCGGGCTGGCCTTCCTGCGCGTCGCGGCGGCGAGCTTCGACGAGCTTGGCTTGATAGACTTGCCAGAGGCCTTGGGAGCGCGACACGCTTTCGGAGAGCTGCACCGCGATGTCGGAGGCGATACGCGCCGACAGTGCGTCCACGAACAGCGCATCGAAGCGCGTCGCGTCCGTCACCACGCTCGTGTATTTGACGAATATGGGGTCGCCCATGCCGGTCAGGATTTGGCGGCCTTCGACGACCCATTTCTCCGCCTCGCCGTCGAAGACGCTGCGCACGATCAGGCAGTCGCTCGGCAGGTCGTAGGCGTTCGCGTATTCGAAGGCGGGCGCGGTTGCGTTCTTCGGCAGCTCGGCGCGCTTGGCCGCGAAGTTCCAATCGTAAGCGCGCAGCACCGCGTCGCGTGCGTACGGATAGCGCAGCTTGCAAGCGCGCGCGGCTTGGCTCGCCTCATCGAGCGAGGTGATCTGCGCGCCACGGCCGACGCTGGCCAGCGCCATGTTGCAGATCGCGACTTCGGAATATTCGCCAAGTATGGGCATGAGTCATCGGCCCTTTCGGTTGAGAGGGTTGGTCAGATTTTCGATTGAATGAGGTCGTGCGCTTTTACTACAGCGTGCGTGGCGTCACGAACGCGCCATCAGCACTCGGCAAGCTGACCGTAGACACCGATGGGATTGCGCTTGTAACGCAGCACACGTACGTGATCGTTGATGACGGCCGCAACGAGGCCGAGCCGGGGCTCGACTGCGATGGCAGACGGACTGCGACGACCATAGATGACGCCTTTGCCCTTGCGCAGCATGTCGCCGAAACCGCCCGAACACAGCATGCGTGCTTTGCCCGACTTCAGATTCTCGACCGACGCGTGAAAGTCGTCGAGCCAGTTCGACAGAAGCAATAGTTCATGGTCCGAGAATAGCGCGAG
>JANNEL010000016.1:0-4223 GCA_031378595.1 Alphaproteobacteria bacterium | reverse complement strand
CCCGCGAGATGCGCGTTGAAGCCACGCTGCTTAAGCGCGGCTTGCATCGCCTGTGCCAACTCGTCGCCGATGCGCAGGTTGAAGCTCGCTAATCGATCGGTGAGCGCCGGGTTCTTACCTGTCCCCTCAGCAGAACCAGCGAGTTCTCCGGCCGTGGCACCCGGCCCGACAAAGAGACCAAGTGCAATCGCCGATCCGAAGTTGCCGACCTTCATCGGAATGTGTGTTGGGTTCGAAGGCGCGGTCACCTCGACAACCGCCATGACGGCGCGTGGGGTTGCGTGGCTCGACGCGATTGAGAGCAGCGCACACAGAGTGAAAACTGCCGACCTCAGCGGGATTAAGGACATGCGGAACCTCGGTTGCCGACTGCGACGTTAGCGCACGCCGCCGCGTCCGGAAAGTTGCTCCGTGCGGGCGTTACTGCTTCGGCGCCACTTCCTGGTATGGGCCCCATTTGCGCGCACCATTGCCGTCGCGGCACTGGTAAGTCGTTCCTTGGGTGCGGCAGTAGGCGAAGCGGCCGGTTTCCAGGCCGAGGACGAGGTCGTTTCCGCTTTTGATCATCATGTAAAACGTCTTCTCGTCTTTGTTTATGTAGGCGGGGCCCTTGTGCCAGTGGATCGAAGAAACGCTTTGCGCGAACGCTTCGATCTCTTGCTTATCGAAGATGTCGGCGAGCGCGTAAGCCTTCACCAGCTTGCCGTCGGCCGCGTAGATGGCGACAGCGGTGCCGTAACCCGTGTTGTGCCAGTTATCGAGTGTGACGAGGCCGCCGTCGTTCGCGACGAAGAACTCCACAGGTGCGACGGGGTTGAGGAGTGTCGTTTTCGCGGCGGGTCAGTAGCTGCCGTCGGGTTCGCGATGGAAGAACGTGGCGGTTGCGTACGGGCCTTTCGCCGCACCGGCGAAGCCTGTTGTGTCGCCCCAACTCGTGCCTGGGGTCACGCGCACGAAATGATCGCGCGAGGTGCTGAATTCTTCGCGCACCTGTGGCGCCGCCCAGCTGTCAGCGTGGGCGGTGTCGAGCGTCGCCAGCACGATCATGAGAACGGCGAAGGTGCGCATCGAAGCCTCTGCGGTCACTTAAGCTGCGACAGTTGTGACGTGGGAATTTGTCACCCGTATGGTCACGTGAGATTGGTTCGTTTTCCTTGAATATCGCGTCCTGGTTCGCTAATTGTTCTTACTGTTGGGTGGCAGAAGATGCCGCCAAACGATGCGTGAGAACCATGGCTGAACGGGCCCACCGCCTAACGCACAGCAAACGCATACCAAACGGATTCCAAACGGATAGATCCTCAGAAATCAGCCATGCAAACGCATCAAACGGATTCGATTTCGCGCTTTTGTCTTCGAAAGCTCCGGATAGCGGCAGAAATCCGGGGTTTTCTGAGCGAAATGACCTAGTTCGAACGGTGTCCGGGGCGCTAGACCTGGCGTCCGCCCAGAGGATGCGCTCCATGAACCTCGCCGCCGCAGTCCTCGAGCCTAAGCGGCAGGTGCTGAAGGATGTTTTCGGTTACGACAGTTTCCGACCGGGGCAGGAGCGGGTCATCGACGCGCTTCTGAGGGGGCGGAACGTTCTGGCGGTGATGCCGACGGGGTCAGGCAAGTCGCTCTGCTTTCAGGTGCCGGCGTTGGTGATGGGCGGGCTTGCCGTCGTGGTGTCGCCCCTTGTCGCGTTGATGCAGGACCAGGTGCAGGCGCTGAGGCTCGCTGGGGTCGCGGCGGACGCAATCAACTCCGCGCAGTCGCGCGAGGACAATATCGAGGCATGGCGGCGCGCGGTTTCCGGAGAAATGCGCCTCCTCTACATGGCGCCGGAGCGGTTGATGACGGAGCGCATGTTGTCTGCGCTCGCCAAACTTGACGTGCGGTTGATCGCGATCGACGAGGCGCATTGTATCTCGCAGTGGGGCCCGGCGTTCCGGCCGGAGTATCAAGCCCTGACGCAGTTGCGAGATCTGTTTCCGGATGTGCCGATTGCGGCGCTGACGGCGACGGCGGACGAGCTTACGCGCGCCGATATCGCACGGCAGTTGTTCGACGATGAGGCCGAGACGTTCGTGCTCGGGTTCGACCGGCCGAACATTTCGCTTTCGGTCGAGCCGAAGCGCGAATGGAAGCGCCAGATGCTCTCTTTCGTCGAGGCGCGGCGGGGATCGAGCGGGATTGTCTATTGCCTCTCGCGCAAGCGCACCGAAGAGGCGGCGCAGTTGCTGTCGGAGAACGGCATCAAGGCGCTCGCCTATCACGCGGGCATGGACAAGGACGCACGGGAGGCCAACCAGAACGCGTTCATGACGGAGACGGGGGTCGTGATGGCCGCGACCATCGCGTTCGGCATGGGGATCGACAAACCCGATGTGCGCTTTGTCGTACACGCGGATCTGCCCGGAAGTGTGGAGGCTTACTATCAAGAATTCGGGCGGGCAGGGCGCGACGGTGCGAAGGCCGAGGCGCACTTGCTGTTCGGACTGTCCGACATCCGCATGCGGCGCATGTTCATCGATCAGGAGGATGCGGGCGAGGATCGCAAACGCCGCGAGCATCAAAGGCTCGGCGCGCTGATCGGGTATTGCGAGGCGTCCACGTGCCGGCGGCAGATTTTGCTCGGCTATTTCGGCGAGAAGGCTGAGCCGTGCGGGAATTGCGATGCGTGTTTGTCGACGGTGGAGCTTGTGGACGCGACGGCGGAGGCGAAGCAGATCATTGAAGTCATTCGCGCGACGGGTTCGCGGTTCGGCGCGGTGCATATCGTCGACGTGCTGATGGGGGCTGCAAACGAGCGCGTGCAGCGGCTTGGGCACGACAAGCTGGCGGTGTATGCCGCTGGCAAGGGACACAAGCGCGAGGAATGGCAGCAGCTGATCCGCCAGTTGGTGGCCGGGAATTTCTTGATGCTCGACATTGCGGGCTATGGCGGGCTGCAAGTTACGGAGCCGGGCAGAGCTCTGTTGTGCGGCGAGGGCACGTTCCAACACCGGCCGACTGCGCAGCCGGTGCGGTCCGAGCGTAAGACAAAGGCCTCAGCTGCTGCTGCCGTTCTGACCGACGCGGAGGCGACGTTGCTCGATGCGTTGAAGCAGTTGCGGCTACGGCTCGCCAAACAGCGCCGGGTCGCAGCCTATGTGATCTTCTCCGACCGCTCGTTGATCGACATGGCGGCGCGCAAACCGCAGACCCCTGACGACTTTGCCGAGGTGCACGGCGTGGGCGCCGCGAAATTGAAGGCGTTTGCGGGGGTGTTCCTGGCGGCGATCCAGCGGCATCAGGCTGAATCGTCTGCTAACATGGCGGGTGAGCCATGAAGGGGGTCCTTGTGAAAGCACTCGGCGCGATTTTGTTGAGTTTGGTTCTGGCGGCCTCCGTCGCGGCGGCCGACGATCCTGCCGTCGCGCGGATCGACAAATTTCACGATGCGCTTCTGGCCGTCATGAAGGACGGGCCAAAGCTCGGCGTCGAGGGGCGCTACAAGAAACTCGAGGCCGACGTCGATGCACTGTTCGATTTGGCTGCGATGACGAAGTTCACCGTCGGTCCGCCGTGGGCGAAGATGACGGCGGAGGAGCAGAAGTCGCTCGTTGCCGCGTTCCGGCGCATGACGATCGCGAGCTACGCGCGCAACTTCAACGCGTTCAAGGGCCAGAAATTCGTAACCGATCCGAAGGCGGAAGATCGCGCACCGGACAGGCTGGTGAAGTCGCAGGTGATCCCGCAAAGCGAGAAGCCGGTGAACCTCGTCTACCGGATGCGCGAGAGCGGTGGGTCTTGGCGCGTGATCGATGTGATCTACGAGTTCGTCAGTCAGCTCGCGACGCGGCGCTCGGATTTCGCGTCGACGGTGGCGAGCGGTGGCGCACCGGCGCTGGTCAAGAAACTCGATGAGATCAGCGACAAGCTGATGAAGGGGGCTTAGCGCTTGGTTGCGAGCTGCAACAGGGGCGGCAGGACGAACAAGACGACGAACAGGATCCAGAGCAGCGAAATCATCAAGAGGGCGCCCATGGAGGAGGTGCCCGGATGGCTCGAAAACCAAAGCGCGCCGAAGCCCGAGGCGGTCGCGCCCGCGCTGAACATCACGGCCCGCGTGAGCGGCGACTGCAACAAAGCTCGATTGCCGGCGCGCCAGGCCATGACGAAGTAGATGTCGAACGCGACACCGATACCGAACAGCAGCGGTAGGGCGATGAACGCACTGCCCGTGGCCGAGGGCAGCG
>JANNEL010000008.1:0-5572 GCA_031378595.1 Alphaproteobacteria bacterium | reverse complement strand
ACGGGCGTACTAGGCGAAATCGGTAAGATCGGGCAGGCGCTCAGTTCTTTGAAAACCGAGCCGCCGCGGCTTCAGATACAGACCCGCCGCCTCGCGCGCTGGTTCGGCGTGGTCGGGGGAGCGGTGAGTGTCGTCGCGGTTCTGCTCTACGGTACCTTGCGCGGCGGGTGGCTCGACGCGGTGCTCGCCGGCATCGCACTCGGCATGTCGATGCTGCCCGAGGAGTTCCCCGTCGTCCTTGCGGTGTTCATGGCGATGGGTGCGTGGAGGATATCGCGGGCGCGCGTGTTGACCCGGCGCGCTTCAGCGATTGAAACTCTTGGCTCCGCCACCGTGCTGTGTACCGACAAAACCGGCACGCTGACCCAAAACCGCATGTCGATCGCCGAGCTACGCGCCCCAAGCGGCGAAGTCTTTCGGTCCGACAAGTCGCTTGGCGCCGAAATGCCTGAAGCCTTCCACGTCTTGGTCGAGTTTGGAATTCTCGCCAGCGCGCGGGAGCCCTTTGATCCCATGGAGAAGGCTTTCCATGACCTCGGGCGCGAGCGTTTGAAGCAAACCGAGCATCTGCGCGGACCCGAGTGGAAGCTCGTGCACGAGTATGGGCTTCGTCCCGATCTGCTCGCCATGACACACGTCTGGCAGGCGGCAAGGGGCGGCCAAGAGTTCGTCATCGCGGCCAAGGGTGCACCCGAGGCTATCGCTGACCTTTGCCACCTCAATACTGCGGACGTTGCTGCACTGACAAAATCGGTGGATACCATGGCCTCCGAGGGTCTGCGCGTGTTGGGCGTCGCCCGCGCCTCCTTCGCGGGGCCAGTCTTGCCGGATGCGCAGCACGATTTCGCATTCGAGTTCTTGGGCCTCGTCGGCCTTGCCGATCCGCTGCGGCAAAGTGTGCCCAATGCTGTGAGCGAATGCCGGTCGGCTGGGATCAAGGTGATCATGATCACCGGCGACTACCCGGCGACTGCCAAAGCAATAGCTCGCCAGGCGGGCCTCGATGTCGAAGACCTCGTGACAGGCGAAGACCTCGACAAATTGAGCGACGTGGAACTGGCTCGCCGCATGCATACGGCAACCCTGTTTGCGCGGATATTGCCGGAGCAGAAGCTTCGCATCGTTAACGCGCTTAAGGGGAACGGCGCGGTCGTAGCCATGACCGGCGACGGCGTCAACGACGCGCCCTCTCTTAAGGCAGCGCACATCGGCATTGCCATGGGCGGACGCGGAACGGACGTGGCACGCGAGGCTTCCTCGATCGTGCTGCTCGACGACGATTTCGGCTCGATCGTGACGGCCGTCCGGCTCGGCCGCCGAATCTACGACAACCTCCGCAAGGCCATGGGCTTCATCTTGGCCGTGCACGTGCCGATCGCAGGGCTGGCGCTGCTTCCGCTGCTGTTCGGCTTGCCGATCTTGTTCGGGCCGATGCACATCGCGTTCCTCGAGATGGTGATCGATCCGGTATGCTCGCTTGTCTTCGAGGCCGAGACGGAGGAGGACGATGTGATGCGCCGACGGCCCAGAGCCCCCGATGAACCATTGTTCTCCGGCTCGTTGATCGGCTGGAGCCTTCTGCAGGGTGGCTTCGCGTTTGTGCTCGTTGCCGGCATTTTCATTACGGGGCTCTGGCGCGGCATGCCGGAAGCGGAAGTACGGGCGCTGACCTTCTTTTCTTTGGTGCTGACGATTGTCAGCTTGATTTTTGTCAACCGCTCCTTCAGCGCGTCACTGGTAACCGCTCTCCGCAGACCGAATGCGGCGCTGGCATGGGTCCTGCTTGCTGTCACCGTGCTGCTGAGCCTAACGCTTCTTTGGCCGTGGGCCCGCGGACTTTTCCGGTTTGGACCACTGCACTTGGACGATCTCGCGGTAACGCTCGTTGCCGGTGTCGTGGTGCTCGTTCTTCTCGAAGTATTGAAGCCCATATGGCGCGAACGCTTGGCAGCGGGAAGGCCAGGGGCGTCGTCGACACAATGAAACCTGGCCGTTGACGCGAGCGACGGTTTGATGGAGCGCGTGTACAGATGTCGATCGAAGAACGCTGGCGTGAGGAGATTGCTTCGGTGTGGCTCTACCGACAGGTAGCGGCAGCCGAAAGTGATCCGAAGAAGAGCCAATTGTTTCGCGACCTGGCGATCGCTGCCGAGCGGCAGGCGAGCATCATTGCCGGGTCCATCACTGCGAAGCCGCCCGCGTTTCGTCCCGGTCTGCGACTGCATCTGACAGCGGCGATCGTGCGGGCGCTTTCGCCGCGCCGATGCAGGGCAATTCTCTCGGCGTCCAAGATCCGCGGCCTCTCCGTCTACGACAGCGCGGCGCCCGCAGGGCACGTTATGCCTAAGGATGTGCGCGAAATCGGTGTCCGGCATCGTGGTGGGGGCGGCGGTGCATTACGGGCTGGTGTGTTCGGTGTGAATGACGGGTTGGTGTCGAGCGCGTGCCTTATTCTTGGCGTCGCCGGAGCGGGTGCCGAATCGCAGATCATTATCTTGACCGGTGTCGCCGGATTGCTTGCTGGTGCCTTTTCGATGGCGGCGGGCGAGTTCGTGTCCATGCTGTCTCAGCGCGAGATGTTCGAATACCAAATTGGACAGGAACGCGACGAGCTGGAGCGCTATCCGGCGGAAGAAGCTGAAGAGCTTGCCCTGATTTATGCTGCGCGTGGCGTGCCGATCGATGAAGCGCGGACAATCACGCGGAGGCTTGTCGCCGATCCGGCCCAAGCCCTCAATACGCTTGCGCGTGAAGAGCTGGGACTTAATCCCGACGATCTAGGCTCGCCCTGGATCGCGGCGATCTCGTCGTTCATTGCGTTTGCGTTGGGTGCAGTCCTGCCCTTGGCGCCGTTCCTGCTCGGCGCCGGATCACAAGCCGTCGGGATAGCGGCTGGACTGTCTGGATGTGCGTTGTTCACCGTTGGCGCCGCGCTGAGCCTGTTCTCAGGACGGAACGCCTTGTGGGGTGGCGCGCGCATGCTGCTCATCGGCGGGATCGCGGGCGCCGCGACTTTCGGGATCGGTTCTGTGCTCGGCGTCAGCGCGGCATGAACGACGCTCTCGCTTGCAATTTACACGTTCTCGAAAAGCGTTCGACTGAAGATGTGGCACGCGAGCTTTTGGCTGCAGCGGAAACGTCGATCCCGATGCGGATTTCGTGCTCATGCGTCCGAGAAGGGTGGTCCAGATCATCGCGTTGCGACGACGAGGCCGCAGGGCAATACTTGAGTTCTACCGCTACGGCGTCCTTGGCGCTGGGTATTCGTCGGTCGCGATCAAATCGAGGAATGCAAGCAGTGCGTCGATTTCCGCATCGTTCAGCTTCATAGGCGGCACGCGTGCGTCGGCCTTATCATGCTCGACGATAATACCAGTCTTGAGGGCATCTCGCAGCTGCCCTCGCCGCCAGCGCTGTCCCAGTTTGCGGAACGGTTGCGCGCCCGGATAGGGGCTAGTCGCGGTTTGGTTGATGGCGTGACAGCGTGAGCAGCGTTGCTCCACAAGCTGACGTCCGGGATCGCGTGTCTGTACAGAGCGCATGTAGGAAATCAACGCGTCCGCGGCCGCGGGATTGAACTGGAACAGCGGCATCGGCGTATGCGCCACCCGAATACCGACGATCAGTTCGGTTGCCAGCGTGTTGGCGTCGTAACGGCTGAGCACGGTCCGAAAGAGCGGTGCCCGTGGATTCGGACTGTCGCCCATGGATCCGATCGCATGGCACGAGGCGCAATTCCGTTCGGCAACCGTGCGGCCGTTGTCAATCTGCGCCGCTTCTTGGGGGTTGACCGGTCCCGGGCGCGTTGTCGGCACCGGTGTGGTTTCTTCGATGCAGCTAGAAAGCGGCATGACGCCAAACACCGCAGTCACGAACACAACAATTCGCCTCGTCGTCGGGCTTGCCATCAAACAAATCTCCATTGGACGAACTGGTGGGTCGGAATCTGCTTGGATTCGATGAGGGCGTTGTCGCTACTTTCAGAACGCCGTCGCGCCCACTGCCGAACAGCTTATAGGCTTCTTCGATCTGGTCGAGTTTGAAGCGGTGCGTTACGAAGGGCTTCAGGTGGATTCGTACTGATTCCACAATGGCCATCAGCCGGCGCCGTTCTTTTCCACCTCGGCAGAGGGTCCGTCACGATCGTGTGTCGCCGAGACCCGCAGCCTTCATCTTGTCCAGCATCGCAAGTTTCCTCAGGCGTGACCGACAAGCGCCAGGTTCCTTGCTTTCGCGACTGTCGCTACAAAAACATCGGCTATGCTCGCCAGCTCAACCCAATCTGTCAACTCGAGGTCCTTGGTCGCATCGATGGACAAACCCTTCTGATAGGCAATCAATTTCATGCCCCAGCGCTTGAAGAAGTCATATTGCGTGTACCTAAACGCACCGACTATGTGGTGAATCTCGCCTGGCTTCCACGATGTCGCGGTTTTGAATCGCGCGACGCAGGTCTGCATGCCTTTCAGGTCCTCTGCTTCCGTGCTTGCTGCGGAAAGCGAGACCGAGAGAAACGCCGTGCGCATGCCATTCAAAGTGTCATGGTGAGATCGGACAAAATCTTCAATGGCCGCCTGATACAGGCTCGCGTGGATCGACGCAGCTGCGATCACGCCATCATTGCCGCGCAGTCTTACCTCCCGCGCTGCTTCACTTGTCGAATCCAGAACAGTCGCACTATGCCCGTGCGTCTTAATCCTGTCGGCAACAAACTCCGACACCTTACGCGTTTGGCCCTCTGTTGTGCCGTAAACAATTAAGAAATTCATCGCAGTTGTTCTCGCGGCGCACCATCGTGGGTCGTTGTCGCGCGCGCTTCGCGCCCTTCGAACGCCGCGCGCATGTAGGTGATGATCTCCCAAATTTGCCCGTCCGATAGGTCGGGTTTCTTGAACGCCGGCATGTTCGAGCCGAATTGCGCACCCCCCTCTGCGATCGTCCAAAATAGAAAGTCATCCTTTGCGTTGGGACCCGAGAGACTCCACGCGAGATCGGCCGGACGCGGGTTCAACTTGCCGCCCGCTTGACCGTTGCCGAAACCCATGAGTCCATGACAGGACGCGCAACGGGCGTTGTAAAGATCCGCGCCCTTGAGCACCGAGGGAACAGTTGGTTGATAAGGGTTCGTCCTGCCGCGATAGGGAGCAGGTAAGCCCTCCCGACGATAGAACTCAAAACGTCCTGGAATCTTGACCGTGGTGGGCGCGACCGCCGCGTGACGATCAACCGCGTTGCTCCCGCTCCCTAGCGTATCAGCAGGCACCGCCAAGGCTTGTCCACCGAACAAACTGAACCCGAGAGCAAGCGCACCAATCCGCGCCGCGATAATGGCTGTCATGACTCTCCTTCACTTTCGATGAAAGTTTGTGCGCGGCCGCGAGAATTGGGCGGCTGACAGGGGAAAGGGGCCAGCGCCCTGCGCGTCGCCGTGCAGTAGGAACGCCGGCCACGCAGGTTTAGTTCCGCAAAATTCTGTTAACCGCCATTGTAAGCGGGCGCGCACGGGTTTCAGGGTTCTGGCGTGCCAATTGGGCGTCCGACGTACTGCTTTCCGTCGATGCTCAGACCAACC
>JANNEL010000006.1:0-2111 GCA_031378595.1 Alphaproteobacteria bacterium | reverse complement strand
GATGCCGCGACTCCGCTTCGACATTGCTGATCACGGCATTCGTACGTTGTACCTCGACTAAAGGCTCCAATACGTAACGCCCTTCGGCACCGTCGCCGGATCGATCGCCGACTTCACGTCGATCAAGACGCCAAGCGGTTTCAACTTGGCCAGCAGGGCAGGGACGTCCGCCAAGAACGCGCGATGCGGCACGGCAAGGATCAGCGCGTCCAAATCGTGCAGCTGATCGAGGTCGCCGAGCGCAATCCCATACTCGTGCACCGCGTCTTGCGGCCGCGCCATCGGATCGCTCACCGTCGCGCGCACGTCGAACTTCGCCAGCTCGTGCACGATGTCCGGCACGCGGCTGTTCCTCGTGTCGGGCACATTCTCTTTGAACGTCAGCCCTAAGATCGCAACGCGCGCTTCGTTCAGCGCCGTGTTGTTGCGGCTCAAGAAGCGCACGGTGCGCTGCGCGATGAACGCACCGACGCCGTCATTGATCCGCCGCCCGGCCAAGATCACGTCCGGGTGATAGCCAAGCGCCTCCGCCTTCGTCGTCAGATAATAAGGATCGACGCCGATGCAGTGCCCACCGACCAGCCCTGGTGTGAACGGCAAAAAATTCCACTTTGTCTTCGCCGCGGCAAGAACGTCGGCGGTACGAATCTCCAGCCGGTCGCAGATCAGCGCCAGTTCGTTCATCAGCGCGATGTTCAGATCGCGCTGCGTGTTCTCCAAAACCTTCGCGGCCTCCGCCACCTTGATCGACGGCGCGACGTGGACGCCGGCGGGCACGACCGCCCTGTAAAGACGCGCGAGGGTTGCAGCGGTCGCCTTATCCTCAGCCGACACAACCTTCACGATACGTTGCAGCGTGTGTTCCCTGTCCCCAGGGTTGATCCGCTCCGGCGAATAGCCGATCTGGAAATCGGACCCCTGGTTCAATCCGGAAACCTGAGCGAGTATCGGACCGCAAAAGTCTTCTGTTAGACCGGGATAGACCGTCGATTCGTAGCAAACGATCGAGCCTCGCTTGAGCGCGCGCCCGGCAATTTCGGAAGCGCTCTTCAACGGGCCAAGATCGGGCCGCTTCTGATCGTCGATCGGTGTCGGCACACACACAATAAAGACGTCGGCGCCTTTGAGGTCGTCTTCGCGATGGGTAAATGTCAGTTGGACGGATTTGAGTTCTTGGCGCGTGAGTTCGCCGGTCCAGTCCTCACCTTGTTTCAGCGCATCGACGCGCGTCTCGTTGATGTCGAACCCGATCGTGCCCGGAAACTTCGCCGCAAAGCCGACGGCGACCGGCAAGCCGACATATCCAAGACCGATGACGGCAACGCGTTCGCTCATGCACCGAAATCCAAAGTTCGCGGCATAGGTACGCCCGCGTCCGCGCCTGTCAAGCAGCGCGGGGCGGCATGAACCGCGACGACGACAATGTCTGGCTTTACCCTGAGCGCTTTCTGCTCCTCGCTTTTCTCGCCGTGCTCGCGTGGGCGCCGTTCCCCTATGGCTCGAACCGGCCGTGGGCCGAACTCGCACTCGGCATGGGCTTGGGAAGCATCTTGCTGATGTGGGCGGGCCTCGCGCTCACCGGCTTCGTGCCGGTGACACCGCAACTGCGCCGCCTCGCGCTGCCGGGTCTCTGCGTCGTCGTCGCGTTGGGTTGGGCGTTCGTGCAATCCGTCAACCTCGACGGGTTCGCCTCACTCACGGGCCTAAGCCTCATCGCCCTCGCGCATCCGCTCTGGGACATGACGAACGCAGCGTTGGGTACTCACGTGGGCAGCTATGTCTCCGTCGATCCCGAACTCACGCGCCAAGGTGTGTTCGCAGCATCGCTTAGCATCGCAGCCTTCCTCGTCGCGTTCGAACTCGCGCGCGATCGCGATCGTGCCGCGTCGATCGTCAGCGGCATAGTCGTCATCGGCTTCTTGTACGCGGCTCTCGCGCTCGCAAGCTTCTATGCAAAATTCGATTTCCAATCCTGGCTGATGCCCGACCCAAAGCTCGACACCGCGCGTGTCACCGGGCCCTTCGTCAACCCGAACCATTTCGCGACGTTCGCCGCACTCGCAGCCATCGCAGGCCTCGGCCTCTTGGTCGAAAAGCTGCGGCAATCGATC
>JANNEL010000711.1:0-3914 GCA_031378595.1 Alphaproteobacteria bacterium | reverse complement strand
CCAAAACCTCGGTCAGCTGCTTGCTTATTCTCAAATGCGGCGTCAACGACGTCATCGGATCTTGGAAGATCATCGTCATCTTCGATCCGCGGATCTTGTTGAGCCTCTCGCGCTTCATGCCGACAAGCTCTTCGCCTTTGAACTTTGCGCTGCCCGTCGCCTTGCCGTTCCCGGCGAGGAGGCCCATCACGGCCATGAACGTCTGGCTCTTGCCCGACCCGGATTCGCCGACGATGCCGACGCTCTCACCCGGAAGAACGTCGAAGCTGACGCCGTTGACGGCCGAGACCGCGCCTTCCGGCGTCGCGAAGCGAACGTTCATGTCTTTGACGGAAAGAAGCGCGCTCATCGGTGGCCTAACGGTCCTTGGGGTCGAGCGCGTCGCGCAACCCGTCGCCGATGAAGTTGAAGCAGAAGAGCGTAATCGTCATGAAGAGCGCCGGAAAGATCAGCATCCACGGATAAGATTCCATCTGATCCTTCCCATCGGCGATCAAGACACCCCAAGAGGTGAAAGGCTCCTGCACGCCGAGCCCCAAGAAACTCAAGAAGCTCTCGACCAGGATGACGGCGGGAACGGTCAGCGTCACATAGACGATCACGGGGCCCACGACGTTCGGCAGAATGTGCCGGCGGATGATTTTCCAGGTCGAGACCCCGGCTGCCTCCGCCGCCTCGATAAACTCCTTGCGCCGGATGGAGAGTGTCTGTCCCCGCACGATCCGCGCCATCGTCAGCCACTCGACCGCACCGATCGCGACAAACATCAAAATGAAGTTCCGCCCAAAAACGACCGTCAGGATGATGACGAAGAAGATGAAGGGCAGAGCGTAAAGAATGTCCACGAACCGCATCATCAGATTGTCGACGCGCCCGCCAAGGAAGCCAGCTGTCGCGCCGTAGAGAACCCCGATCAAAAGCGCGACTGCCGTCGCAACAAATCCGATTGCGAGCGACACGCGTCCGCCGATCATCACGCGCACGAAGAGGTCGCGGCCGTTAGCGTCCGTCCCGAAAAGGTGTCCCTTGCCGACGGCCTGAGGACAAATCTCTTCCTGATCCCCGAACAGCCATGACAGGCCGAGATAGTTCGGCGGCGGGCACGACACACGCTCGCTGTTGTAGGTGTTGTCGAACGAATGCGGCCACACCATCGGCATGAAGATCGAAAGCCCCGCGATCAGGCCAAGGACGAACATCGACGCAACGGCGGCCTTGTTGGCGAACAGACGCCGGCGGGCGTCCTGCCAAAGGCTGCGTCCCTGAATCTCCTCGCGGACCGGTGCGGCAATGCTCGCCATCACTCGTACCTGATCTTCGGATCAAGCAGTGCGTAGAGTACGTCGGCAACCAGGTTCAGCACAATAACGAGCGACGCGTAGAGGATCACGACCCCCATCACCAGCGTATAGTCGCGGTCGAGAGCAGCGGTGATGAAGTACTTGCCGATGCCCGGCAGTCCGAAAATCTGTTCGATCACGAGCGAGCCGGTCACGATGCTCGCCGTCGCAGGACCGAGGTAGCTAACGAGCGGCAGCAGCGCGGCGCGCATCGCGTGCCGCGTGATCACGAGCCGCTCCGGCAGTCCCTTCGCCCGCGCAGTCCGCACATAATTCGAGCGCAAGACCTCGATCATGCCCCCGCGCGTCAGGCGGGAGATCACTGCGATTTGCAAGAGCGAAAGACTGATCACCGGAAGCAGCATGTTGCGAAAGGCACCGTTGTTCCACCCGCCCACCGGCAGCCATCCCAAATAGTTTCCAAAGACCAGGGTTAGGATCGGTGCCATGACAAAGCTTGGAATCGTGACGCCGACCATCGCGAGCGTCATAGTCGAATAGTCGCCAAAGCCGTTTTGCCGGAGCGCCGCGAACGTGCCGAGCGTCATCCCAACCGCGGTCGCAAGCAGGATCGCTGAAATACCCAGCGCCGCACTCACCGGCGCGCCGTCAGCGATCAATTCGGCAACGGTGAAGTCCTTGATCTTGTAAGAGGGGCCTAGATCGCCTCCGAGCAACTTGCCGAGATAACCGCCGAGGCAGCGTACTCGCCTATCGCTGGTGTCGTAATACATCCCGTCGCGCAGCGTGAGCCCTTGTGCGGCGAGCGCGGTAGCGTCCGGTGTCGCATACTGTGCACCGCATACGAACGTGTTGATGTCCAGGAACTGGCGCAACAGCGGCTTGTCGAGGTCGTAAGCCGCCAGAATGTTCCGTTCGATCTCGGGCGGCAGATTGCGCTCCTGATCGAACGGTCCGCCCTTTGCGGCCCGCATCAGGAAAAACGCCATCACAATGATGATGAAGAGCGTGGGGATCGCAACGAGCAGCCGTCGAACCACGAAACGCAACATGCTGGCGGCCGAATCCCCGGTCGAGTCGATGGCACGCACAATCCGCCGACAAAGCGGCACGCACGTCCAGGGCTAAGTTCAACAGCGCCCATCCAAAGTCAATGTGGTTCTTCCGCCAGTCACCGCGAATTAATGAATAAGATCAACGCTTTGGCCGCCGCGTTGCGGGCCGCTTTGCGGCCAGCGCCCGAACCCGCGCCTCCGGCTGCAGCGCCTCGAAGTGACTGAACGCTTTGCCGGCTTCCTTGATGTCAGACAGCGCGACGAAGTCGGCGACAGCCGCAAGCTTGTTCCACATCGCGCGGATCGAGGCGTGCCTGTGCGCCCGATCGCCGGCTTTCGCGGATGCCCACTCGAAGATCTCGATCAGCGTTCCATCCGACCGCGCACGCAAGATCAACGGTTGGCGCGCCGTCACGAGCTGCGCGTCGGCAAGCGTTCGGCGGTGCTCACGCATAAGCTTGCGTAGCTCCCGATCCTTCCCAGGCTTGGGCCGATAGGCAGCGATGACCGTTTCGGTTCTTTCGTCTGTACGCGTCACTGATGACCTCTCGAGCGGCCCCGCTACGAACAGACCTAATCATCGCGCAATCATGGGCACCACAAGCCATTTGTTGTGGTTCGTCGAACTGTCCACGTTCGGTTGAGACAATCTCATGACGTCGCGGGACGATGCAGGCGAGTCCGGCATTCTCATGCTTAACCGCACCGTTAGACGAAAGGCGTACGCCACGAGTTGAATTCGGTGACACCTCACCCCTGACGAATCCGGTGGTGGTAGCCGTAAGCGGTGCGGAATCCCAATTTTTGGTACAACGGTAAGGCGGCCGCATTCGCCTGCGCTACTTGTAGCCATGCACGACGCGCACCTCGTGCGTATGAAAGCCCAAGCAAAGCCTCGCTGAGTTTGCGTGCAACGCCTTGGCGCCGCACGTCCTTCGCGACATAAATTCCGTGTAACCCCGCCCACCCACGTTCGATAGCGGCAACGCCGACGCCCACTGGGCGATCATTCATGTGGATAACGACCCAGACGCTTTCGACAGCCACCGCGCGATGCTGAGCCGCGAACACCTCGGCCTCGTCCTCGCTGAGTCCGCGAATGCTCGATGCAGCCGCGATCCACACACCGTCGGCGTTCGTGAATACGTGAACATCGTCGGTGGGGTAACGATCGACATCTGCGATCTGCGCAAGTGTCGGCTCTTCGATCGTGTAGCCGCGCTGTTCGAGCAGCGCATCGAGGCCCGCATCTGCCAGCGGTGTCAGTCGAAAGATCATCCGGCGGCCCCAACGCGCATAGAGCGCCTCCGCCGCGGCGATCTTTTGTTCAAGCCCGATCGTACTTGGCTGGACACAGTTCACCGAGTTCGGCCGCCGCGTAGCGCCGCCCGCTGAGCGCAGCAGCCAACCGTCGTAGTGCACGGTCTTGAGCGCGGGCCACGCGTTGAAATTCATCTCCTCAAACTGCAGTACCTCTTCGCGCGTCACACGGCACACTCATTGCTCAAAGGGTGGCCCGCTTGCGCGGACCATGACAAGGTAGGACAGGCCCTAACAC
>JANNEL010000680.1:0-6647 GCA_031378595.1 Alphaproteobacteria bacterium | reverse complement strand
ACTTTCTCCTATTTCAAATCCCTGAAACCTTTGCCTTCGGCGACGAGCTTCTCGAGCAGCTTCGACGGGGCGAATTCGGTGCCCATTTGACCCTCGAACTGCTTCATCTTGTCGAGCACTTTCGGCAAGCCGATCGTGTCGCCGTAGAACATCGGGCCGCCGCGGTACACGGGCCAGCCGTAGCCATTGATCCAGACGATGTCGATGTCGGAGGCGCGGATCGCTTTGCCTTCCTCCAAGATCTTCGCACCCTCGTTGATCATCGGATAGATGCAGCGTTCGAGGATTTCGTCGTCCGAGATCGTGCGGCGGTTGATGCCTTTCTTTGCGGCGAAGTCGAGGATGATCTTTTCGACGACGGGCGAGGGTGTTGCGTTTCGTTCCGCGTCGTAGTCGTAGAATCCCTTGCCGTTCTTCTGACCGCGGCGATCCATCTCACAGAGGATTTCGCGAACGGTCGAGCTCGACGATTTCTCTTTCGACCATCCGATGTCGAGGCCGGCCAAGTCCGACATCGCGAACGGGCCCATCGGGAAGCCGACATTGTAGAGCACGCGGTCGACGTCCCACGGCATCGCGCCTTCGAGGATTAGCTTCTGCGCTTCGCGTTGGCGCTGCGAGAGCATGCGGTTGCCGACGAAGCCTGGGCAGACGCCGACGAGGGCTGCGATCTTGCCGATCTTGCGTGCCGTTGCCATGGAGGTGGCGATGACGGGCTTGGACGATTTGGCGCCGCGCACGACCTCAAGCAGCCGCATAACGTTGGCGGGTGAGAAGAAGTGCCAACCGATTACGCTTTCCGGCCGCTTTGTCGCCGAGGCGATTTCGTCGACGTTGAGGTAGGACGTGTTCGTAGCCAGGATCGCGCCGGGTTTCACGATGTTGTCCAGTTTGCCAAACACTTCTTTCTTGATGTCCATGTTCTCAAACACGGCTTCGATGACGAGGTCGCGATCGGCGAGGTCTTCAAGCGCGAGCGTGCCGTTAAGGAGGCTCATGCGCTTTTCGACGTCTTCCATCGTCAAGCGGCCGCGCTTGGCCGTGTTCTCGTAATTCTTGCGGATCGTGGCGAGGCCGCGGTCGAGCGCGTCTTGCTTGGTCTCGACGATCGTGACGGGCACGCCGACATTCAGGAAGTTCATGGCGATGCCGCCGCCCATCGTGCCGGCGCCAATGACGCCGACCTTCTGGACGGGGAGCGTTTCGGTATTGTCTGGCACATCCGGCACTTTCCAAACTGCACGCTCGGCGAAGAAGACATAGCGCTGGGCCGCCGACTGCCTGCCCGTCATGAGTTCCATGAACAGTTTGCGTTCCGTCTTGACGCCTTCTTCGAACGGCAGATTTACAGCTGCTTCGATGCACTTGATGTTCGCTTCCGGCGCGTCGAAGCCGCGGAACTTTTTCGCGTTCGCTTTGCGGAAGTTCGTGAAAATCTCCGGGTGAGCGCGGGCGGCGACCATCTTGTCGTTCAGATCGCGCACGCGTTTCAGCGGGCGCTTTTCCGAAACGATCTTGCGGGCGAACGCGACGGCGCCGTCACGCAGCTTGCCTTCATCGACGAGCGCGTCGACGAGGCCGACCTCGGCTGCCCATTTGGCCGAGACGTGCTCGCCCGATGTCACCATCTCAAGCGCCTTCTCGGCGCCGACGATGCGCGGCAGGCGTTGCGTGCCGCCGGCGCCTGGGAGCAGACCCAGCTTCACTTCCGGCAGACCGCATTTCGCGGAAGGAACTGCAACGCGGTAGTGGCACGTGAGGGCGACTTCGAGGCCACCGCCGAGTGCGGTGCCGTGGATCGCGGCGACGACCGGGATGCTTGCGTTTTCGATGGCGTTGAGGGCGTCGAATAGGCTGGGGCCGGTCTGTGCCTTTCCGAACTCGCTGATATCGGCGCCGGCGATGAACGTCTTGCCTTCGCAGATCAGGACTAGCGCTTTGACCGAACTGTCGGCCATGACTTTGGCGACGCCGTTGCAGATCCCTTCGCGCACGGGTCCGGAAAGTGCGTTCACGGGCGGCGAATTCAAAGTCAGAACGGCGACCTCGCCAAGGGCGAGATCGGTCACGGCGTTGATTGCGGTCATCTGAGGGCCTCGAGTTTTCCGGGGCGCACGCTAGCCGCCCGGTGGCAGTGCGTTCAAGGTGTCAGCCAGCAGTTTCACGATCGGGCCCGTGTCTTCCGTATAGGCAGCGTTGAGCGTCACGATCACGGCGTCGCGCGAAGGGACGATGGTGATGAGCTGGCCACCGAAGCCGCGGGCGAAGAACGCGTCGGTGGGAATAAGCGGTGTGATGGCCGGTTTGCCGGTCGCGCCGTCGATGGCGTTCAGCCAAAACAGCGCGCCGTAAAGGCCGTTCGAAGCGGCCGTCGGCCTACGCGCCGCGTCCACCCAGTCGGCGGGGATGATCTGGCGGCCGTTCCACATTCCGCCGCGCAGGTAGAGCAAGCCGAAGCGCGCGAAGTCGCGCGCGGTCGCGTGCACGTAGGATGAACCAATCCACGTACCGGAAGCATCGAATTCCGGCACGGCGCTTTTGATGCCGAGCGGCGCGAACAGTCTGTGGTAAAGGTGTGCGCGGTATGCGTCACGGCCGCCGAGCCGGTCGCGCAATATCCGCGAGAGGATGTTCGCCGAGCCGCTCGAGTATGACCAGCGCGTGCCGGGTTGAGCGCCCAGCTTCGCTTCGGCGGCAGCGCGACCGACGTCGCCGCGGCCGCCACCGAACAGCATCTGCATCGCCTCCGCGGTGGCGTCACCGTAGTTTTCCTCGAAATCGAGTCCGTCCGTCATCTGGGCGAGTTGGCGGATCGTGATTGGCCGCCGCGGGTCGTGTGGGTTCTGCCACTCGGGAACAGGCGCGCGCGTGTCCGGGTTGATGCGGTGATCGTCGATCGCAAGGCCAAGGGCCGCGTGCAGAAAACTCTTCGCCATTGACCATGACTGCAACCGCATGCCGCGGCTAATGCCGACAGCGTAGCGCTCGGCGACGAGCGTCCCGTGGTGAATGACGACAACGGCTCTCAGGCGCGCGAGCGCGGGTGGCTGTGCGCCCGCGAACGCGCGATCGAGTATTGCCTCGACGGCGGTTTGCTTTGCCTCGGGCCATTCGGCGGTGGGGTAAGGCACGGTCGGGGGCTGTCGGGGCAATGGAGCCAGCGCTTCAGCAAGTGCGTTCGGCGCGATCAGGAATGTGATCGTTGCAATCAGCGTGCGCCAGCCTGGCGCCAGTGGAAGTCCGAGCATTGCCTGTGTCCCCTCATGTCCACTATATCGGACGAGAGAGGATTTTCGAAATGCGCTTGATCGTCGGCTTGATCGTTGCTGCGCTTGTGGCCGTCGGCGGGTATGGCGCGTGGCGGACTTCGATTGCGGCAGATGTCGGAGCGGCGGCGATGGCGAAGGTCGCGTGCTCCTGCGTGTTCGTCGAGCAGCGCTCATTGGAGTCTTGCAGGGCGGACGATCCACCAGGGTTCGAGCAGGTGTCGGTGACAGTGGACGCGAAGGCGCGGACGGCGACGGGATCGGTCGCGGGGGTCATCTTCCGCCGCGCGGCTTACAGCGAGGCCTATGGGTGCACGCTGGACCCGTAGTCAGGTTTTTCTTAGGCTGCCAGGTCCAGGGCGAAGCATTGGGTTTCGCCGGTGCTGGTATCGGTGACGCAGATTTTGATGGTGCCCGCAGACGACGTGCAGGTCTCAGCGAAGGTAAGGGCCGCTTGCAGGAAGTCGGTCGCATCGATCGTCTCGCGGACCGGCGTGTCGTCGTCCGTCAACCGGGCGACGAAGCGGCGGGCGCGGGTCGACGCCGTTAGGCCCTTGATCGGCCGCGCGGGCTGATACCCTTCTTGCGGGCGCAGGTGCGGGCGGCGGCCGACAGACGGCATTGCGGACAACCTTCGAGCTGGGCCAGCCTGGCTCGCGAGCATTCGGGAGCCGACGGTGGCAGACAAGCGAATCACTTCGCGTACCAGAGTCTACATGACGCGAATCGGCGTGCGCGATTGGTTGGTCGCGACGGACAGCCAAAAGGCGGCGCTCAAAGCCTGGGACGTCCACAGGAACCTGTTCTCCACAGGCGAGGCGCGGATCACGAACGATGCCGCCCATGTGGCGTTGGCCATGAAGACGCCGGGGCTGCCTGTTCCGGCACCCGGACGCGTTCAGGTCCCTGAGGAAAAGGGCAGGGCCTCGAATGTCGTGCGGTTGGCAACTGCGCGGCCCGCGAAAGTGGAGACGCCTAAGTCCAAGGACACAACGAAGCTCGACGCGGTTGAGCAAGAAGTGCGCGCGTTCGAACGCGAGACGGCGCGTGCGCGGGCGGAGATCGAGAAGCGAAAGGGTGCGGTTGAGATGGAGTTGGAGGCGTTCGACGCCGCTTCGGAACGCAAACGCATCGTACTGGCGAAGCGCATCAAGCGGGAACGGGAGGCCCTCAAGGGTTAACGCTATCCCCGCCACCACTGCCGCGTGAGGCAACTAACTGGTAGGTTGTGGCGGCGCGATTTGCGGTGGCCTATTTTATCGCGGGGCCCTCAATGGGCGTGGGTTCGTGGACCCGCGCTCTCAGGACGCTGATGGTCGAAGACTTTTTGCTGTTCTTGCTTGTCGGCGCGCTGGCGCAGTTCGTCGACGGGGCCGTGGGTATGGCCTATGGCGTGACGGCGTCGTCGTTTCTGCTCGCAGCCGGCGTGCCGCCGGCGCACACGTCGGCAAGCACGCATATCGCGAAGTTCTTCACGACGGCTTCGTCCGGCTACGCGCATTCGAAGTACGGCAACGTCGATTGGAGTTTGTTCTGGCGGCTTGCGGTTGCGGGCGCGCTTGGTGGCATTGGCGGCGCCTATGTGTTGACCTCGATCCCCGGCGACGCGATCAAGCCCTTCATCATCTTTTATCTCGCGTGCATGGGCGTGTTCATCCTTTGGCGGATGCTCGTGAAGACGCCGGACTTGATGAAGTACACGATCTTCAACGTTGCACCCGTTGCGCTTTTGGGCGGCTTTCTCGATGCGATTGGCGGCGGTGGATGGGGGCCGATCACGACGACGACTCTAGTCGGACGCGGCGGCGAGCCGCGCTTCGTGATCGGTTCGGTGAACGCGTCGGAATTCTTGGTTACGCTGGCGATCGGCAGCGCGCTGATCTGGGCGTTCGTCACCGGGCGATGGAAGGAGGGTTCCGCGATCGTCGATCATGCGCCGGCGATTGCGGGGCTCATCATCGGCGGGTTGATCACCGCGCCGATCGCGGGTCGGTTTGTGTCAGTCCTGCCGCGTACGGTGTTGGGCGTCGCGGTTGGCATCGTCGTACTGTCGCTGGCGCTGTATCAGGCCGCGAGCTTGGCGAAGCTGCTCTAGCCCTCAGAGATGCACGTAGGTGAGCGCCTGCGCCTGTAGGCGGACCGCGTCGCATTCGCCGTTGCGGGCGAGGCGCACCATCTGCCTGGCGAGTGCCGCACGCGTGTAGTCGGTCACTGCGTGGCGGCCGTGGCGCTCTTCGAGTTCGCCAACAGTGCTCTCGAACGCCTGGCGGATCGTGCGCAGCATGGCGGGCGGTAGGACGTTGTATGATGTGATGGCAACTTGCATTGGTGTGTTCTCCCCACGCTTCTTGTTTTCAGGCAATCTAGGGGGAATTGGTTGACGCCGCGTTCACGCTCGAGCGTAACGTTCGCGTAACGTTTCGCGCCGAATTCCCCTTTCGGGCGAAGGTGTGCTCTCGAACTCGTGACGTGACCAATGCTAGAGCTTCGTTTCACATCAACGCCTTCATTCGGGGGAACACCATGGGCTTGAACATCAATCGCCGCACGATGCTGCTCGGTGCGGGAGCGGCCAGTTTGGCCGCGATGGGAACGGGTGCTTGGGGTCTGGCCGCGCGCGCCGCGACCGGCAAGCCCGTGATCGGCACATGGGGCTTCGATCCTTCGGCGATGGACAAGAGCATCGCCCCCGGCGACGACTTCTTCCGCCACGTCTCCGGCACTTGGATGAAGACGACGCAAATCCCTGCCGACCGTTCGCGTTGGGGCTCGTTCAACATCTTGGCGGCGAAGTCTGAAGACGACGTGCGCGACGCGCTCGACGAAGCGGCGCGCAAGAACCCCGCGAAGGGTACGGTCGAACGCAAGGCCGTCGATTACTACAAGAGCTATACCGACACCGCCGCAATCGACGCGAAGGGCTTGGAGCCCGCGAAGGCTGATCTCGCCCGCATCGCCGCCGTCGCAACCCACGAAGACCTGGTGAAGCTGCTCGCCGGTGCCGACTTCCGAGCGAACTCGCCGGTCGGCTTCGGCGTGAACCTCGATGCGAAGCGTCCCGATGTCTATGTCATCGGCATCGGCCAAGCGGGCCTCGGTATGCCCGACCGCGACTACTATCTGAAGGAAGACGCGAAGTTCGCCGACACGCGCACGAAATACCGCGCCTATGTCGAGCAGATCCTGACGCTGGGCGGTGTTGGTGGCGCGGCCGCGAGTGCGGACGCGATTGTGGCGCTCGAACGCAAGATCGCCGAAATCCACTGGCCGCGCGACAAGTCACGCAACCGCGACCTGACCTACAATCCGAAATCCCGCGCCGAACTTGTGGCCTTCGCGCCGGAGTTCCCGTGGGTTGCCGGCCTTGAGGCGTACGGCGCG
>JANNEL010000647.1:0-4429 GCA_031378595.1 Alphaproteobacteria bacterium | reverse complement strand
CCCGATGGTCGAGATCGGCTTCGGCCAGGTTGGCCCAATACTCTGCTCCACCCTCGTGCAACCATCGCGCCTTCTCGTTGTCAGTTGAGTGATATGTGTGGCCGTTCCAGAAGTGTGCGTATTCATGTCTTGCCGTATGGCGGATGTCAGCGACGGCGCGGTCCGACTTTGTCAGCCACTGATCGCCAAAAATGCGAAAGGCAACGTTTGGTCCCTCGGTGACGTCCGCCTGAAACGCGCCTCTCTGGCCAGGCGTGAAGGTTGTCATGATCAGCGGTTTGCGCTTGAGCTTAACGCCTGTACTGCGGCGATAGAAGGCGAGCGATGGGCCGGCCAGGTCCTCAATTTGCCCTTGTATCCAAGGGGGCGCCGCTGGATCGACAATGTAGGTCGCGAGCGCCGTTTCTTTTACGGGGTCGCGGGGCCCAAGGTAGACATAGAGCCCGGCCGCCTGG
Organism: Alphaproteobacteria bacterium; assembly: GCA_031378595.1. GTDB lineage: Bacteria > Pseudomonadota > Alphaproteobacteria > Micropepsales > Micropepsaceae > SZUA-430. The sequence continues at coordinate 3,974 of JANNEL010000647.1, read as the reverse complement.
TCGTCTGCCACTGTGGTGCGCTCGACGTGAAGTGTAGAGCCGCCGCGTGGTAAGCCGACAACTGTCGTCTGGCCGCTTGTTGCAAACGTGATTGTGGTGTCGAAGGCCGATTGCAAACCCGCAAAGTATGATGCGTACACAATGCGACCGGTGTCGCCGATCTTCACAACGCAGGGGTAAAACGGCCCAGACACGTCGTTGCGCGCGGTAACGACCACATCGAACGTCCGAAAGGGTTCGGTGCTACTGACCTCACCATTGTCGTAGCGAAGCCTGGGCGTCGTTATCGACCAAGAACCCTTGGCGAGTTCGCTCCGGTATTCGAGGCGCAGGTTCGTGACTTCGCGCGCGATTTCGAAGTGAGCAGCTACGCCCTCCGGTACGTTTGCGATGCGCACGTCAAGTTTGATGCGGTCGTCCGCGTTCGCCGTCGCTGCGCAGATCAGCAAGGTCAGTATGGCTGTGAAGAAACGCATCGCGACTAGTGCGCCGTGCCGCTTCGTCATCTCGAGCTTGCGTCGCCGAACGTTTTGGCCGCTTCAAGCGCGCGGCCGGTTGACACCTGGGGCCGCACGATCAGTTTCTGCGCCACTTCGTTTTCGCGTTCGAGGCGTCGGATTTTTTCTTCGGCTTCGCGCAGCGCTTGGCGGACGTGTGCTTGGGCGAGCCAAGTGGACCAGCCGCCTAAGATGATGCCGATCAGTGCCGTTCCCATGATGATCCAGAACAGCGGCAAGTCGACGACGAGGGCCGGGGCTTTGGCGTTGAACGGGTCGGCGCTGAAGGGAACCTTTTGACGGTTCGCCACCGCGATCACAATGGTCGCGAGCGCGAGCGTCCAGAAGAAGAGGGTGCGAAAGAGGCTGGTCATGGGCACTCAGCTTGGGGCTGGCCTAAAGAACCGCGCTCACTTGTTCAGGCGGTCGCGCAGTTCTTTGCCGGTTTTGAAAAACGGGACGTGCTTCGGGGCGACGTGGACGCTTTCGCCGGTGCGCGGGTTGCGTCCGGTGCGGGCGGGGCGCGACTTCACCGAGAAGGCGCCAAAGCCGCGCAGTTCGACGCGATCGCCTTTGGCCAGCGCGGTCGCGATCTCGCCAAAGATCGTCGCCACGATTTTCTCGATGTCGCGCTGATAGAGGTGCGGGTTCTGTTCCGCGAGTTTTTGGACCAGCTCCGACTTGATCATCGACAGCCCTTCCCTGAGGCCTTTGAGGCACGTCTGGACGCGAAGCTGCCCCGGAGCGTCCCATGCGTCAAGCGCAAGTGCTTCTAAAATAAGGGATATTCGCATTTGCAATGCAACAAGGGCGGCCTTGCGACCGCCCCTTGCCTTAAACGTCATGCGGATCGTGGCGATTAATCGCTCTTTTCCTGCTTCTTCTTCATGGCCGCGCCCAGGATGTCGCCAAGCGAGGCGCCCGAGTCGGACGAGCCGTACTGAGCGACCGCTTCTTTCTCTTCGGCAATCTGGAGCGCCTTGATCGAGAGCGTGATCTTGCGTGCCGCCTTGTCGACATTGGTAACGCGCGCATCGACTTTGTCGCCGACCGAGTAGCGTTCCGGGCGCTGCTCGGCGCGATCGCGCGACAGTTCGTTTTTGCGGATGAAGGCTTTGAGTTCGCCGACCGCGACTTCGAGGCCGCCGTCGGTAACCTCGGTCACCGTGCAGGTTACGATGTCGCCCTTCTTCACCGGCCCAAGGCTTTCCATCGGATCGCCGGAGACCTGCTTGATCCCAAGCGCGATGCGTTCCTTGTCGGTATCGATGTCGAGGACGACCGCTTTGACCATCTCGCCCTTCTTGTACTTCTTGATCGCTTCTTCACCGGGCTCGTTCCAGTCGAGGTCGGAGAGGTGGGCCATGCCGTCGATGTCGCCGTCGAGGCCGATGAACAGACCGAATTCAGTGATGTTCTTGATCTCGCCTTCGATTTGAGTGCCGACCGGATGTTTGTCGGAGAACGACGACCAGGGGTTGTCCATCGTCTGCTTCAGGCCGAGGCTGATGCGGCGCTTGGCCGAATCGACCTCGAGTACCATCACTTCGACCTCTTGGCTGGTCGCGATGATCTTGCCCGGGTGGACGTTCTTCTTCACCCACGACATTTCGCTGACGTGGACCAAGCCTTCGACGCCCGGCTCCAACTCAACGAACGCGCCGTAGTCGGTAATGTTCGTGACGCGGCCTTTGAACTTTGCCTGCATCGGATACTTCGCGGCGACGCCTTCCCACGGATCGGCCTCAAGCTGCTTCATGCCCAGCGAGATGCGCTGCGTGTCCGGGTTCACTTTGATGACCTGAACCTTCACGTTCGCGCCGATCGAGAGCACTTCGCTCGGGTGATTGACGCGGCGCCAGGCGATGTCGGTGACGTGCAACAGACCGTCGACGCCGCCCAGATCAACGAACGCACCGTAGTCGGTGATGTTCTTGACCACGCCGTCGATGACTTGGCCTTCCTTGAGGTTGGCGACGAGTTCGTTGCGCTGTTCCGCACGGCTTTCTTCGAGGACGGCACGGCGCGAGACGACGATGTTGCCGCGGCGCTTGTCCATTTTCAGGATGTGGAACGGTTCCTGCTTGTTCATCAGCGGGCCGGCATCGCGCACGGGGCGGATGTCGACCTGGCTGCCCGGCAAGAACGCGACGGCGCCGTCGAGGTCGACGGTGAAGCCGCCTTTGACGCGGCCGAAGATGACGCCGGTTACGCGCTGCTTGTCTTCGAACGCGCGCTCAAGCTTCGTCCAGCTCTCTTCGCGGCGTGCCTTGTCGCGGCTGAGGATTGCTTCGCCCATCGCGTTTTCGACGCGATCGAGGAAGACTTCGACGCTGTCGCCGATGGCGATCTTCGGCGTCTGCCCTGCGAGGGCGAATTCTTTGAGGGCGATCTTGCCTTCGGTCTTCAGGCCGACGTCGATGATCGCGTAGTCTTTTTCGATCCCGATCACTTTGCCGGTGATGACGTTGCCTTCTTCGAGGGCATTCGTCTTGAAGCTCTCTTCGAGCAGGGCGGCAAAATCTTCGCGGGTCGGTGTGAAGGATGTTTCCTTCGGCGCGGCGGTGCGCGCGACGGCAGTACGTGCCATTATTTCTCCAAGGCTTTAGGCATGTGCCGACCGGATTTGATTCCGGCGGACTTGGCAGCGCACCCGTGCGGGACCACGGCGCGACACCCGGTTGTGTTGCGAAAACAAAAAAGCGCTTCGAAGGGCCCCAACCCTTCAAGCGCGAGCGTCACCCATCTGGCGCGCCAAGCCCGCGCGGACGATTTCCAAGGCCCGCGCGACGGCCGTTTCTATATCCAAATGGGTGGTATCCAGCAAGTAAGCGTCGCTTGCTTGGCGTAGGGGTGCGACGGTCCGTCCTGAGTCCCGGGCGTCGCGGCTTTGGATGTCCGCCAGGACCTGCTCTTGCGTTCGGGTGGACCCTTCGGTCTTCAGTTCCAGAAAGCGGCGTTTGGCGCGGGTTTCGGGACTCGCCGTCACGAAGAGTTTCACGGTCGCGTCGGGGCAAATGACGGTTCCAATGTCGCGCCCGTCGAGGACCGCGCCTTTGGCGCCCGGCGGGTGGGCCGCGAAGTTGCGTTGGAAGTCGAGCAGCGCATCGCGGACAGCTTGGATCGCGGCGACCTTCGAGGCGGCGCCACCGGTCTTGTCGGAACGCAGCGCCGGGTCTTCGAGAAGCGAGAGGTCGAGTGCTTCGACCGCGCGCTGCGCGGCTGCGGGGTCGGCGGGGTCTTCTCCGCGCTTCAGGACCGCAAGACCCACCGCGCGGTACAGGCGGCCAGTATCAAGGTGCGCAAAGCCCAGCGCCTGCGCGATGCGGCGCGCGAGCGTGCCTTTGCCGGAGGCTGCGGGTCCGTCGATGGCGATGACGGGGAGGATCATGGCCGCGCGCAGTCTGGGAGCGCGGGCGTCTCGCCCGCTCTTTCTGAGTCTGTGCGCGAGGATGCGCCGAAAGAGCGGGCGGGACG
>JANNEL010000642.1:0-1970 GCA_031378595.1 Alphaproteobacteria bacterium | reverse complement strand
TTCATGTATCCGGCCTCGATCAATCCGTTCACGATGAAGGCGTTGACCGGCGCGGAGGAGATCGAGGGCAACTACGCGGTGCAGCTTGGGCGGATCAAGGAGGCGTCGAAGTCGATTCCCGGTGGTGCGCCGACGTTGATCGGCGAGTTCGGGATTCCGTTCGATCTGGACGGGGCGGCCGCCTATCACGCGTGGGCCGCGGGCGACCGGTCTGAGGGCCCGTGGGAGAAGCACGTAATCGCGCTCGATCTTATGTACAACGCGCTGGACCGGCATCTGCTGAATTGCACGCTCTGGAACTACACGGCCTCGAACCGCAACGACGCGGCGTGCGGCGACGGCTGGAACCAGGAAGATTTGAGCGCGTACTCGCGCGATCAAGACGGCGGGCGCGCGGAGGCGGGCTTTGTGCGGCCATTCGTGAGGCGGGCACAGGGCGTGTTGAAGGAGATGCGGTTCGACCGTGAGAGCGGAGAGTTCACGTTCACGTTCGATGCGGATCCGACGATTGGCGCGGCGACGGAAATCTATTTGCCGACCGCGCAGTATCCGGACGCGTTCGCGATGGCGGCGCCTGGGTTGCAGGTCGAGCCTTCGCAGACATCGCCGTGCGTTTTCCTGCGCGCGACGAAGAGCGGCGAGCATCGCGTGACGGTGAAGCGGGCGAGCTAGTCCTCGACGTACCAGGTTTCGCGCGTGAGTTCGTGGACGAGGCAATCGTCTTCGTCGTTGAACAGGCGGCGGCCGACGGGCACGAAGCCTAGGCGTTGATAGAATTTGTGCGCGCGGGTGTTTGACGCCAGCGGGTCGATCAGGACGGCCGTCACGGCGGGGTCGGCGAAGCAGAGTTCGAGCGCTTGGCGCATCATTTCCTCGCCGTAGCCTTTGCCCAGATCCGCTGTGGCGCCGATCCAGATGTCGAGCGCGCGTTGGTTTGGGGCGACGTCGCCCCAGTAGTGCGTGGGCTCGAGGTGCGGGTCGATGATTTGCATCGCGCCGATCGGTCGGCCGTTGCGCTCGGCGATGTAGTAGCGCGAGACGTCCGATTGTGCGGCGAGCTCTTCTTCCCAGACGATGCCTTCGAATGCGGTTTCGGCGTGCTCATCGTCAGTCGTCGCGCTGATGACGTGGGGTTCCTTGTCCCACGCCTTCAGCGTCATCGCGTCGGCCAGTGTTGCCGGGCGGAGAACGATCACGGCTTCTCGAGTTTCAGGGCGTGGCCGTTCATGCAATAGCGCAGGCCCGTGGGCTTCGGACCGTCGGGGAAGACGTGGCCGAGGTGCGCATCACAGCGGGCGCAGAGGACTTCGGTGCGGCGCGAGAAGAACGTGTTGTCGGCTCTCTCTGCGACGGCGTCTTTTGCAACGGGCGCGAAGAAGCTGGGCCAGCCGGTGCCGGAATCGTATTTCGTGTCGGAGGCAAAGAGGGGTAGGCCGCAGCACTTGCAGGCGTAGGTGCCTTTGTCCTTTGCATCATGATAGGGGCCGGTGAACGCACGCTCGGTTCCGTGCTTGCGCGTGATTTGAAATTCCTCGGGCGTCAGCAGGGCGCGCCACTCGGCTTCGGTTTTGACGATCTTGTCCACGATTTCACCTCTCACTGTCATGGTGCGCGTAGGCGCACCACCCACGACTAAGGCTCTGCGAAGGAAGTCGTGGGTGGTCCGCCTGCGCGCACCATGACATAGGAGCGTTGAGGCGGTCTGCAAAGGTATCGTTTCGATAACGCGGCGATCACGGATACACGATCCCGATCGTTTCGGCGATGCAGGCGGGGCGGTCTTGGCCTTGGATTTCGATCGTGTATTCGCTGGTGAGCTGTTTGCCGGGGGGCTTGGCGTCGACGCTCAGCATTTTCAGCTTGGCGCGGACTTTGGAGCCCACGGGCACCATGTTCGTGAAGCGCACTTTGTTCGAGCCGTAGTTGATGCCGCGGCTGACGCCGTCGACCTTCATGATCTGGGCGCCGAG
>JANNEL010000635.1:0-2712 GCA_031378595.1 Alphaproteobacteria bacterium | reverse complement strand
CCTCGGGTTGCGGATCAGCGCGCGCATCAACGTGGCGAGCACAGCGGAGGTCAGTGGCCGGTTGCCCACGTCGAGGAGAAGGCCGACGCGATTGCCGCTCATGCCGGGTGCTTCGGGCGGTCCGAGGCCCGCGATGATCGCGACCTTTGTCACGCGATCTTTCAGAAAGTAGGCGCAGGCCGCAGCGTAAGGGCCGCCGCCGGACATGCCGATGAGGGCGAACTTGTCGAGCCGCAAATGATCGGCGAGTTGTTCGATATCGCGCGGCCAATCGGCGAGCCTACGGCTCGGCTGCGGGTCGGACAGGCCATAGCCGGGCCGGTCGACGCCGATCATCTGCGCGCCGGGCACTTCGAAGAAGCCAGCTTCAAGGCGCGAGCCCGGCCAGCCGTGGAAGTAGAAGACGGGGATCGCGTTCTTGGACCCGAACTGTGCGTAGCCGAGACGCCTGCCGTCGCGCAGCGCCACCGTCTGCATCGTGCGCGCAATGGCGCCGTCCGGCCTCATACGGGACAGCGGGATCGGGGCGTTCATATTCATGGCCGACGGCCCAAAGAATCTTCCAGGGTCGCTTTATGTGGGTTGGACCTGAAACAGTGCAAGGCGAGGCTGGCCACAAGGTTAGCTTTCGGCCTAGATACCCGGGCTATGGATGTGCGGCGAAAAAGGCTGAAATTCCGGGCTTGGCACCGGGGGATGAAGGAGCTTGACCTCATCTTCGGGCCGTTTGCCGACGCGCATTTGGAACACCTTGACGAGACGGGGCTTGATACGTTCGAACAGTTGCTGACTGTCCCCGACAACGATCTCTATGACTGGTTGTGCGATCGCACCAACCCGCCCGAGCGCTATCGCACGAAACTCTATGAGCAAATTCACGATTTTAGCCGGCGCGCCCGAGGGTTATGACGCGCTTGTGATCGCCGAGGCGGTCACGAAATCCGCGGCTCTGCACCTTCACATCGCGCGCGACGAACCGCGTGCCGCGGCGCTTGCCGAAGCGCTGAACTTCTTCGCGCCAAAAGTGGCGGTGCTGATGTTTCCGGGCTGGGACTGCTTGCCCTACGACCGTGTGTCGCCGAAGGCCGAAGTTGCGGCTGAACGCATGGCGACGCTTGCGGCGCTGACCGCGGGCGCGAAGGGGCCGAGGGTCGTAATCGCGACGGTGAGCGCGGCGCTGCAGCGGGTGCCGCCGCGTGCTGCGGTCGAGAGCGCAAGTTTCCGTGCCGCGAAGGGTGCGACGGTTAAGCGCGCCGAGCTGCTCGCGTTCTTGGAGCGCAACGGGTTTGTGAGCGCGAGTTCGGTGGTGGAGCCTGGCGACTTTGCGGTCCGCGGCGGGATCGTCGACATCTTTCCGCCGGGCGTTGAGATGCCCTACCGGCTCGACTTCTTCGGCGACACGGTGGAGACGATCCGCCGCTTCGAGGCCGAGAACCAAACGTCGGTCGGCGAGGTGAACGAGATTACGCTAACCCCGGCCAGCGAAGTGCCGCTGGACAAGAGTTCGATCCAGCGCTTCCGCTCGGGCTACATCGCGGCTTTCGGCGCGGTACTGGGCGACGATCCGCTGTATGAGGCGGTGAGCGCGGGCCGTAAGCACGCGGGTATGGAACACTGGCTGCCGCTGTTTCATGAGCGGCTGGAGACGATCTTCGACTACACGGGCAATGCGCCGGTGACGCTGGACCATCAGGTCGAGGAGTCGCACGCAGCGCGGCTGACGTTGATCGCCAACTATCACGAGGCGCGGGTGTTCGCGCGGCAAGAAGCGAAGGCCGCCATGAAGGGCATGGCGCCGCCGTACAAGCCGTTGGATGCGGAGACGCTTTATCTCACCGATGCCGAGTGGGGCGCCGCGTTGGACACCCACGCCGCCAAGCAGTTCTCGCCGTTCAAGCCGGTGGAGATGTCGGGCCAGCTCGATGCAGGCGCGGTTCGTGGGCGCAACTTCGCGCCGGAGCGCGCGGCGTCGCAGAACGTGTTCGACAGCGTCGCTACCGCTGTTGCCGAACTGCAGGCCAAGAAGAAGCGCGTTGTGATCGCGTGCTGGACGGCGGGTTCGGCGGACCGGATGGGCGGTGTGCTTGCCGATCACGGCATTGCTGCGATTCGCTTGCTGGACACATGGGGCGAGTTGATTGAGCTGCATCCGCAGGCGGTTGGTCTTGTCGTTCTGGGTTTGGAGAACGGGTTCGAGACGCAAAAGCTCGCCGTCATCGCCGAGCAGGACATTTTGGGTGACCGGCTTGTGCGCCGGCACACACGGCAGAAGCGGGCCGCGAACTTCATCGCCGAGGCGGCGGCGCTCAGCACAAACGATCTGGTCGTGCACGTCGACCATGGGATCGCCCGGTATCTGGGGTTGAAGACAATCGAGGTCATGGGTGCGCCGCACGATTGCCTTGAGCTGCAGTACGACGGCGGCAAGCTATTCCTGCCGGTGGAGAACATCGAACTGCTCTCGCGCTACGGCGCGGACGACGAAGGCGCGGTGCTGGACCGGCTCGGCGGCTCGGGCTGGCAGTCGCGCAAGGCGAAGCTGAAGAAACGCATTCGCGATATGGCGGAGCAGTTGATCAAGGTCGCCGCCGCGCGGCAGCTGCGCGAAGGGCCGGTGATCGACGCGCCGGACGGAATCTACGAAGAGTTCTGTGCGCGCTTCCCGTACGGCGAAACCGAGGATCAAGAAAAAGCCATCGCCGACGTGATGGA
>JANNEL010000623.1:0-1614 GCA_031378595.1 Alphaproteobacteria bacterium | reverse complement strand
TTGATTGATGTTTGGCGTGATTCCCTTTGGCCTTCGAATGATTCGAAGAGGGCCAACGATGGACGCGTTCGGCGAGAAGCCGCGGCTTCGCAGTCTGCTGGAGCATTTTTCGGAGATTGAAGACACGCGCGCGGCATGGCGGGTCGCCCATCCGCTGCCCGAGGTGTTGCTGCTCGTGGTTTCGGCGAGCATCGCTTCATGCGACGACTTCGAGGACATAGCCGCGTGGGGCCAAGCGCACCTTTCGTTTCTGCGCCGGTTTCTCCCCTATCACCACGGCGTTCCTTGCGCCCGGTGGCTCAACATCCTCTTGAACCGCATCGATCCGGGTCTGTTCTCGGCCTGCTTCATGGCGTGGGCGCGCGACATGCGACCCGATGCGCCCGGTCTCATTGCGATCGACGGTAAAACGTCGAGACGCAGCCACGACCGATCTGCGGGCAAGGCGGCGCTGCATCTTCTCTCCGCCTTCGCCACGCACGAGAAACTGGTTCTGGGTCAGGAGGCGGTCGGCGAAGGCTCCAACGAAATCACGGCCATTCCGTTGCTTCTCGAACGATTGGCCGGGAGCGGCATGCTGGCGGGCGCGCTTGTGACCATTGACGCCATTGCCTGCAACCCCGGCATCGCTCAAGCCGTCGTCGAGCGCGGCGCGGACTACCTGTTGGCCGTGAAGGGCAATCAACCGGGCCTTCACGGCGAGATCGAGCGCTTCTTCGCCGACCCGTCGGCCGACGTCGAGGTTCATCACGATCTCGACAAAGGACACGGACGCATCGAGGAGCGCATCTGCCGCGTCTCGCATCGGGTGGATTGGATGGCGAACGACCGCAGCTGCCCCGGCGAATACAAATTCCCCAAACTCGCCGCCATCGCCATGATCCAATCGCGCATCGAAACGAAAGGCAAAGTCAGCGCCGAAGCGCGCTACTACATCACGTCGCGCAACCTCTCGGCGGCCCAGCTTGCCGACGCTGTGCGCGCCCACTGGCGCATCGAAACGTCACTGCATTGGGTGCTCGACGTAACCTTCCGCGACGACCTCGCGCGGGTGCGAAAAGGTCACGGCGCAAAGAATATGGCCGTCGTCCGGCACTTCGCCGTCAACCTCGTCCGCACCGCAAACGACAAACGCAGCCTCAAACTGCGCCGAAAACTCGCAGGATGGGACCAAGACTACCTCGCAAATCTGCTCTTACCATCACACGTTAACCCGGATTCGTAGCCGTGGCGCACATCGAGCAAATGAAAAAGTCGAGGCACCCCCCTCGTCTCCCTCAACGGCGGAGGCGTTCCGTCTGCCGCGCGACTTCCTTCGCGCGCTTGTGCTCTTCATCCTTTGCGATGAACTCGTCCTTGCGCGCCAGCATGGCCTTCCAGACGAAGTCTTGGAAGGAGAATGGATAGTGATCTTGATGGTGTTGCCCACCCGGCGTCCAGACGAGCATCTTGCCCTGCATCATTGTGACAGGAGGGCTGAACACATAAGTGTAAAAAGTTGGAGTGCCTTTGCGCAAACAGTCCGCTACGTAGTGGATCTCCTCGGCCGACAGGTGATCCATCCGTGCGAGGGTTATCGATTCTCGCTCATGGCGTGCTTCGGCTTCTTCCTTC
>JANNEL010000580.1:0-1737 GCA_031378595.1 Alphaproteobacteria bacterium | reverse complement strand
CTCATTGTTTCGCAGCCGACCATGGGTGTGGACGTCGGCGCGGCGGCGTTCATCCGTCAGTCGTTGATCGATCTGCGCAACGCGGGCACCGCGGTACTCGTCGTCTCGGAGGAGCTCGACGAGTTGTTCGAGATTTGCGACCGCATCGCGGTGATTGCCCTTGGGCGCATGTCGCCCGCCAAACGCACGCGGGATACCGATGTCGAGGAGATCGGCATGTGGATGAGCGGGCTGTGGCCAAGCGCAGCCGTCGCGCCAGCGCCCGAGCGGATCGGTGATGCGCGTCAAGCTTGAGGCACGCGCCGAAGTTTCACCGGCGATGACGATCGCCTCGCCGCTGATCGCGGCGATGCTCACTTTGGTGACGGGGTTCGTCCTGTTCTCGCTGATGGGACAGGATCCTATCGTTGCGTTCTACACGTTCTTTATCGCGCCGATCAACAGCATCAATGGTGTGGCCGAGCTGTTGCTCAAGGCCGCTCCGCTCATCTTGATCGCCATTGGGTTGGCGGTGGGCTTTCGCGCCAACGTGTGGAACATCGGCGCGGAGGGACAGCTCACCATCGGTGCACTTGCCGCCGCCGGCGTCGCGCTGTACTTCCACGAGAATGAAGGCGCGTGGGTGCTCCCGGCGATGATCGCGAGCGGCGCCCTGGGTGGCATGGTGTGGGCTGGTGTGCCGGCCGTATTGCGCACGCGCTTCAATGCCAACGAGATTCTGGTGAGCCTGATGCTCACCTACGTCGCGCAGCTCGTACTCACCTATCTCGTGCACGGGCCGTGGCGCGATCCGCAAGGGTTCAACTTCCCGCAGTCGATGCTGTTCCACGATGCGGCGTTGTTTTCAGTACTGATCGAAGGTACGCGGCTGAACGCGAGCGTCTTCCTCGCGGTAGCTGCAGTAGTGGTGGGCTGGGTGTTCATGAATAAGAGCTTTCTTGGTTACCAGATGCGGGTAAGCGGTCTCGCTGAAGCGGCGGCGCGCTATGCAGGCTTCAGCGCCAAGCGCACGATCTGGATCGGCATGCTGGCGGGTGGCGCGGCGGCGGGCCTGGCAGGCGTTGGCGAAGTGGCCGGACCGCTCGGGCAACTGTTGCCCACGCTGTCGCCCGGCTACGGATTCGCGGCGATCATCGTCGCGTTCGTCGGCCGCCTCAACGCAGTGGGCATTCTCTTGGCGGGATTACTCATGTCCTTGCTCTACCTCGGCGGTGAGTCGGCGCAGATCAACATGGGCCTGCCCGCAGCTGTCACCGGCTTGTTCCAAGGCACGCTGCTGTTCCTTCTGCTCGGTGCGGACGTATTCATCGGGTATCGGCTGCGCGTCGTGCGCGGTCCGCGCATCGCTTCGGTCGGAGCGTCCGCATGAGCGACAACCTGATCGTTCTCATCGTCGTGACCTTGGGCGCCGGAACGCCGCTGGTCTTCGCTTCATTGGGTGAGTTGGTTACTGAAAAGGCCGGCATACTCAATCTCGGCGTGGAAGGGATGATGCTGGTCGGTGCGATCGTCGCGTTCATCGTCATGTTGGCGACGGGCAACCCGTGGCTGGGCGTACTATCGGCGCTCGGTGCAGGGGGTGCCATGGCGTTGATTTTCGCGGTGCTCACGGTGACGCTGCAAGCCAATCAGGTTGCCGCAGGCCTAGCGCTGTCGATTTTCGGCGCTGGCGTGAGCGCGTTCCTCGGCAAGAGCTACGTCGGTGTCGCGATGCAAAGCACGCCACGCTCCGAGGCG
>JANNEL010000603.1:0-2450 GCA_031378595.1 Alphaproteobacteria bacterium | reverse complement strand
CAGGCATAAATGTTGGCGGCGAACTCGTCGCTGATGAAAAACCGCTTGTCGGCGCAAAGCGCGAGGCCTTCGCTGTCGATCGACAGGCGGCCGGCTGCGGCACCTTTCTCGGGGCTCGGCAACAGCGTTCCGAATTGCTTAGTGGTCCCGGAACCCGGGTCGAGCCCTGTCGTGAGCCCGCCTTTCTCGTCGCGAACGTACCGCGTCTCGCCGGGTGTCAACGTCAGCTTCGAGCCTTTGAGCTCGAATGCGATGCGATGCACACGCGTCGCGAAGTCGCTGAACTTACCTTCTTCCGGCACGTTGAAGCCGCGATCGCCCAGCGACACGAACACGCCCGAATAGCCGCGCTTTGACGCGCGCCACGATCCCGGCTCAAGCGCCATCGCCGAAAGCGAACCCAACGTGTCGCCCATCGCGTCACGCGTAGCTGCGGGCAGGCGACCGAGTGCGATCAACCGATAGGGCTTTTGCATCTTCGCAACAGGGGCGCGAGCGTCAGAAATCGCTGACGATCCCCTTGCGCTCCCAATCGCCATAGCGCGTGGGCTCCGGCCCCTTCGGCCCGCCAACTTCCTTGGGCCGGTCCTTTACCATCTTCGCCTCTTGGGCGCGCCGCTTCTCGGCCTCCGCAAGCGCGCGTTGCGCGGCAGCTGCGATCCGTTCGGCAATTTCTTTATCGCTCGGCATGCTTCAGAAAATAGGACCAAGCGTGCTGCACCGCAATGCGCGTCACGCCCGCGTGAGACGCGCTTTGTCGCGCGCCAAACCGCACCTCCGTGAGTATGCTGCTGACCAGGCTTGTGGGGGGCTTCATGTCTAAGCGCACTATTCTATTGTCGTTGTTATTGTTGCCGATCGTCGCCGTCGCGGCGCACGCGGCCGACTTCGATCCGAACGCCGCAACCGACGCCTACCTGGCCCAGATCACCGGCGAAGCGCGCGCGAAGTCCGACGCCTATTTCGAAGGTGGCTACTGGCTAATCCTCTACGACGCTGCGTACGCGATCGGCGTATCGCTCTTGCTGCTCTTTACGCGCGTGGCCTCCGGTCTGCGCAGCTTGACCGAACGGATCTTGCCCTGGCGCTGGCTTCAAACGTTCGGCTTCATCGTCTTGTTCTCGGCGCTAACGAGCGCGCTCACATTCCCGCTCACAATGTACGAAGGCTTCACCCGCGAACACGAGTTCGGCCTTTCGAACCAAACCTACGAACAATGGTTCAACGAATACCTGATCGGCTTTGGCGTCGGCATAGTAATGGGCGGTATCTTCCTGACGATTGTCTACGCCATCATCCGCCGCGCGCCGAACACGTGGTGGATTTGGGGCGCAGCCGCAGTCTCGGTCTTCTTCGCGTTCACCGCCTTGGTCGGGCCCGTCTTCATCTCGCCGCTGTTCAACGACTACAAACCCATGCGTGACGGCGAGTTGAAGCAGCAAATCCTGTCGCTGGCCCGCGCAAACGGAATTCCGGTCACCGACGTTTTTGAAGTCGACGCCTCGCGCCAATCGAAACGCATCAGCGCGAACGTGCAGGGCTTCTTGAGCACGACGCGCATTTCGTTGAACGACAACCTGCTGAACCGCTCGACGCCCAACGAAGTGCGCGCCGTCATGGCACACGAGATGGGCCATTACGTCCTCGGTCACGTGAACGAGATGATCGCCTACATCACCCTCCTGTCGCTCGTTGCGTTCGCTTTCGCGCATTGGGGCTTCCAGGCGCTTCACCGCGTCTTCGGCGGACTCTGGGGTATTCGAGATATCGCCGATCCGGCCGGCCTTGCCGTTCTCTCGATGCTGCTGTCGATCATCGGCGCCTTGGGAACGCCAGTGACGAACACGATGGTCCGGTCGAACGAAGCCGAAGCCGACATCTTCGGCCTGAACGCCGCGCGCGAACCGGACGGGTTCGCCAACATTGCGCTCAAGCTCTCCGAGTACCGCAAGCTCGACCCCACGCCATGGGAGGAGTTCGTCTTCTACGACCACCCCTCGGGCCGCTCGCGCATCTCGATGGCGATGCACTGGAAGGCGGAGCACCTGAACGAGTTGCCGCCACCGGCGGTCGCACCCGCCGAACCGGCCGCAGCTGCAGGAACGCCACCACAGGCAACCGCGCCGGACGCCGCTACCAGCGCACCTGCGACGCCAACGCAGTAGCGTGCCCTTGATGCCCGGCGTGGGCGCGCTTATTCCTGCGCGCTCACGCGATCTGAAAGGGCTCGTAGCCGGAACCGGTGCGATACTGGGCGTTCGGCCGTTCGTGGCACCGGTTAAGCTCACCGGACGGTAGTGTTTCAGGAGTTCCTTGATGAGAGCCGCGTCCGCACCTAAATCATGGGCACCATGACGCGACTCCATCGGGGCCCCCGCCAATGAACTGGATCAAGACGGCAGTTTTGCTGGCGGCGATGACGGCGCTGTTCGTCTTTATCGGCGGCTATA
>JANNEL010000546.1:0-2480 GCA_031378595.1 Alphaproteobacteria bacterium | reverse complement strand
GAAGCTTCCCAAGCTTACGACGAGGGTTCGATTCCCTTCACCCGCTCCAGCCTTCGCTGCGTAGCAAGCGAAGGCTGCCGCGCCGTAGCCACTTGGCGAAGGCGGGCTCGTGTCCGCAGCTACGGCTTGGCAGGCCAGCCTCGTGCTGTGCATTTCTGGAGATGCCATGGTCCTGGGTGAGGCATCTCACGTTCCGACATCTGCAATCATCGAGAACCTGCTTGCCAAGGCTCCGGGCGATTTCGTGACGCTCGATTGGTTGATCGGCGAGCTGCGCGAGCGGACGATAGGGATCGTGCTGCTTGTGATGGCGCTCATTGCGCTGATTCCCGGCGGGTCGACGTTCATCGGGTTCTTGCTTGTTTACCCAGCGATCCAGATGATCCTCGCGCGTCCCGGTCCGACGCTGCCGCGTTTCATCGCCGAACGCCATATCGCGACGTCGCGTGTCGCTAGCGTGTTTCGGCGCGCGACGCCGGTGCTGAGATGGTTGGAGTGGTTCATCCGGCCACGTTGGAAGACGCCGTTCGAGGCGACCAAGCGCGTCGTCGGCTTCCTTGTTCTATCGCTCGCGCCAACATTGATCTGGCCGTTTCCATTCAGCCACATCATCCCGTCGCTGGTGATCGGACTGTTGTCGCTTGCCTATCTTGAAGAAGACGGCGTCCTGTTGTGCGTGGCGCTGGTGGCGGCCGTCTTGTCGCTTGCGATTACGGCGGCGACGGTTTGGGCGGGCATTCGGGTCGTCGATCTGTTGTAGTTTGCGCTTAGCCCGTTTCCTGACCGATTGCCGTATCGATGCCGTGGTGGCCTTCGCGCGTCAGAAGTTCGAGCAGTTCGCGCTTGATACGCGTGATGAGGCCGGGGCCTTGAAACGCTAGCGCAGTGTAGAGTTGGACAAGCGTCGCGCCGGCTTTGATTTTTGCGAAGGCTTCGGCGCCCGAGGAAACGCCACCCACGCCGATCAGCGTGATCTTGCCTTGCGTTAGGCGGCGGATTGAGCGCAGCACGGCGGTCGAGCGCACGAAAAGCGGCGCGCCGGAAAGGCCGCCCGTTTCGTTTGCATAGCGGCTCTTCAGCGTTGAGGGGCGGGCGGTTGTCGTGTTCGAAACGATGAGGCCGTCGAGTTTGTGCGCGAGGGCGAGTTCGGCAATGTCGGCGCAAGCATGATCGTCGAGATCCGGCGCGATCTTTACGAGCACTGGGACACGGCGGGAGAGCTTCGCTTTCGTTTCGCCCAGAGCGGTTAGCAGCGTTTGCAGTTCCGCTTTGTTTTGCAGGCCGCGCAGGCCGGGCGTGTTCGGCGACGAAATGTTGACTGTGACGTAGCTCGCAAAAGGTCCAAGTTCCTTCAAGCCTGTGACATAATCGGCGACGCGGTCGGTCGTGTCTTTGTTCGCGCCGATGTTGATGCCGCGGATACCCGGACGTCCTTGCAGGCGAACGAGACGTTCGCGTGCAGCTTGAAGACCTTCGTTGTTGAACCCCAGACGGTTGACGATTGCGCGCTCTTCGCGCAATCGGAAGATGCGTGGCTTAGGATTACCTTCTTGCGGACGTGGTGTGACGGTTCCCGCTTCGACGAAACCGAAGCCAAAACCAAGCATTGCTTCGGTTGCGGCCACATTCTTGTCAAACCCTGCGGCTAGTCCGACAGGGTTGGGGAAATCCAAACCGAATGCTTGTACCGACAAGCGCGGATCATCAGGCTGAGGCGTCGCATCGTGGAAGCGGCTCAACGCTCTGATCGTGAGCGTGTGCGCGAACTCTGGATCGAGACGCGTAAGAAGTGGTCGCCCAAGTTTTGAAAGCGTGCGAAGGAGGATCATCGTGTTAAGATTGGACTCACCGGCAGCGGCGCAGTTGTAAGGCCAAGCACGGCGTTCGCAAATCGTGCAAAGTTGTTCGAAGGTTTCATCGGCTGACGATGTTGTCGCATAAGCAAATATGGAGCGCCATTGACGCGCTTGCCGCACGGCACGGGCATTCGCCCTCGGGCCTTGCGAAGGCGGCTGGGCTCGACCCCACCACGTTCAACAAGAGCAAGCGCCTAGGGCCGCAAGGGCGGCTGCGGTGGCCGTCGACGGAGAGCCTTTCGCGGATTCTGCAGGCGACGAGTGCGAACCTCGACGATTTCGTCGGCTTGATGGCGCGGGGCAACTCTTCGCGCGGATCGCGGCAGCTGCCGTTTTTGAAGTTAAAGGAAGCTGCGAAGAAGAAAATGTTCGACGGCGAGGGGCGACCGGTTTCCAAAGCCTGGGGGAAGTTCGCCTTTCCCGACCTTGCCGATACGGCTGCGTTTGCTCTTGAGATCACGAACGATTCCGCGGCGCCCCTGTTTCGCATCGGGGACGTCGTCGTCGTATCGCCGGCCGCGAAGGTGAAGCGCGACGACTGCGTCGTCGTCAAAAGCAAAGAAAGCGTTTCCATCATGCGCTTCGTGCGGCAGACGGGGAAGCGCCTGGAACTGAAGGCGCTCA
>JANNEL010000525.1:0-2507 GCA_031378595.1 Alphaproteobacteria bacterium | reverse complement strand
ACCGCTTGACCGGCGCTCGTGACGACGGCCGAAGGCGTCGGCGGCTTGGTCTGATAAATCTGGGCGCCGAAATAGATCAGCGTCCCAAACATCACCACCATGCTGACCAAGAAAATCAGCCACAGGCGCGGGATCGAAAATTGCTTGCGATAGTCGTTCATGGAATGCTCCAGACGCCCTTGCTCCAAGGCCTGCGTAACCCGAACTACGGCTCGGCGAATTGATCGAGATCAATAGCCGCCTCAAACACACTCAATTCAGGCTGACGACTCGCAATACGGAGACAGATTAGCGACCCAAAGCGCGCGCCGCGAGGTTGGCCTTGACGGCTTGCCTGCCGCCCGCGATCAGCGCGTCGATGGTCTCGGCGGGCAGGCTCACGCGGGTTTCCACAGCACCCAGGCGTTTGCCTTGATCGCCCGGCAGGTCGGCGAAAGAGATCATGTCGACCGTGAAGTGGACGTCGCGGCAGTCCCAGCCTTTGATCCCCGCAGCAAGGCGCGCGGCTTCCGTTTTCGGCAGCGCGCAGCGATACCGGCGCACGTCGCGCTCCCAACTTGCGATCGTGTCCCGAAAGGCGTCGTAGGATCGACGCTTGCTTAGATTGATTGCACCGTCCATCGCGGCGGCAAGCGTCTCGGCACCGCCCGGACCCTTCTGTGTCAGCGCCCAGTCGCCCGAAGGATTCTGCTCTGCGTTGACGACGAGGAACGTCATGCGCCGCACGCGTACGGCATCGCGTGGCGTGAACGGCGCGAACGGTGTCGTCGCCGCGCGGCGCACCATGACGAGCGAGGACAGGCCGAAATTGTCGGCGACGCCGCCGTCGACGAGATGCAGGAAGCGCACCTGGCCAGGGTCGCGATAAGATTGGAACGCCCGCGCCGTCGTGCGCATGAGTTCCGGCGTCGCCCGGTCGCCAGCAGCCTTCGCGACCCACTCCGGCAGCGGCCGTCTACATTGATCGGCGTAAGACGCGACGACGACGGGGCGGAAGACCACCGGCACCGACATCGAAGCCGCGACCGCGTCGGCGATGCGCACGCTGGCGAGGTCGCTGCAGAGCGCGTCGAAATACATGGGATCGAAGGCAAAGGGCACGCCGGCGTAGAGGTCGGTCGCGTTGATCCAGATGCGCGGGCGGCTCGCCTGCCACAAATCGCCGATCGTGCCGTCTTGGTAGAGTTCGGCGTTGAGCCAATCACCGAGCCGGTCGCGCTCGTTCAAGGCGCCGTCATACGCGCGCGCCCAGTTCAACGGCGAGGCGAGGCTGGTGTGAAGCTCCGACGCCCAATCCTTGTCGAGATAGGCGGCACGAAAACCGCTGAGGCCCGCAATGCCGCGCTGACCGAAATAGGCAGCCGTGATTGCACCACCGGAGACGCCGGAGACGAAGGCCACATGATCCAGCAGCGTGCCACCGCCCGCACGCGGCATCTCGCCCAAGCCTTCAAGCACGCCAAAGGAGAATGCGGCCGCACGCGCACCGCCCCCCGAAAACGAGAGCGCTACGACGTCGCCGTCGATGTCCATGGGCGGCAGCAATGCGCGGGGTGCGCTGGCTGTCCGCGGCAGGTTGACGGGGTTCGACAAGCTCGCCGTTACACAGCCGGAAAGAGCGAAAGCGGCAAGCGTCGCGATCAGCGTTGATACGCGGCCTGCGCGACGGCGTTCAGATTGCATACACTGGCCCCCGCGCGGCGAAGCCTCACGAGCCGCTGAACCAATTATAACCCCTGTCCTCCCAATAACCACCCGGGTTGGTATTGGTGACCGCGATCGCCATGATGTGCTTCGGGTTCTTAAAGCCGAGCTTCGTCGGGATGCGCAGCTTCATCGGAAAGCCGTACTCGCGCGGCAAAATCTGGTCGGCATAAGTGAGCGCCAGCAACGTCTGCGGATGCAGCGCCGTCGGCATGTCGATACTGGTGTAGTAATTGTCCGCGCATTTGAACCCGACATAGGCGGCATTGAGGTCGGCCCCAATGCGTTCCAAAAACAGCCGAAACGGCACGCCGCCCCATTTGCCGATCGCACTCCACCCTTCGACACAAATGTGCCGGGTAATTTGAGATTTTTGCGGCAACGCCCGCAGCTGTTCCAGCGTCCAGGGCTGACGCTCGCTGATCAACCCGCCAACTTCGAGCTTGAACGTCGCGCCGTCCACAACGGGCGCCTTGTCGCGCGGATAGAACGCATTGAACGGAAACGGCTTCGTGATCGCGCTTTCCGGATACTCGGGGGCCAGACGCGACGGACTGAACAGCGCCGCCTGGACGCCGTCGTTCCACCGCGACATCGCCTGCAAAACGCTGCGTACATGCGCCTCTTTCGAAACGTCGCATCCGGTGAGCAGCGTAAGCGCACCGAGGCTGAGCGACTGCTTCAAGAACAACCGCCGCTCGATCTTCTGAAGCTCGGGCCGGGTAGCCGGAACGATCGGCCGTTTCGGCGTCTTCGGCGTCATGATTTGTCGCCCTCATCGTGACCGCGGCGTGCGCCGCCCC
>JANNEL010000510.1:0-3030 GCA_031378595.1 Alphaproteobacteria bacterium | reverse complement strand
CTTCTCGGTCAGCGGCACGTCGTAGATGACGTTGACCATGGCCGTGTACTCGGTCATGTCGCCGTTATAGACGCGCGTGCGGCAGCCATAGCCGCCCTCGAAGCTTGCGAGCGACGGTCCTTCGTCATAGCAGTGCGGCTGCTTCGTCAGCGTCGCGTCGTTGTTGCGATAACCGAGTTCAAGCTCAACGCGCCAGTTTTTCTCGAAGCCGTAGCCGACAGTGGCAAAGCCCGCCCAGCCGGTGTCGTAATTGAGTTCGCCGCTCGAGTTGCCGCCACCCCAATAGGACTGGCTCAGACTCTCGGACTCGATCATGACGTTGCTGAAATTTTGACGCTGGAAGATGACCGACGTGTCGTCGATCCAGTTCACGCCGGCGTCGAGCCCGACGTACCAGCCTTGATGATGAGCGCTCGACTGCGATGCGGCGGCGATGGAGACGCCAGCAACGGTCGCGAGCAAAATGCCTCTTGCTTTCATGAAACTACCCCAGTGTGTTTTTGGGCGCTTGCTAAGGAGGGAGAGCAGCGCCGCCCCAATGAAAAGGAGCGCGCTTAACTAGCAGCGTGAGAAATCGCGTCAATGCGAAAGTGCTTATGAAACGCTGGAAAAATGCATTTCGGGGTCACGATAACGCACGGCGCGATGCATGACGTGATCGCTGCGCGCACAGCGTGCAGGTTCCGTGAGGAATCCGCTCCTATGGGACTACCACTTTCGGATTAGTGAGTTGGACTCTTGGCGCAAACGCAGAGCCGCCCGGATGTCCGAGCGGCTGGATTAACCACGTTCGGCTGCGCACCTAGTGCGCAAGGACACGATCTTTGCGGATGAAGCCCGCGATGGCTTGCAAAAGCGCGATCACGGCGCGGCGGTGGATAAGAAGGATCGCAACGCTCGACAGCCACACGCCGCAAGCAAGCGCGAACAACAATCCACCGTCGCCTTTGATCTCGACGCCGAGGGGCGTGAAGAGATGGAAGAAAATCGCGCCCGAGATGATGACGAGCGCCATACCGGCACCCCAAATCCGCGTTCGCGGCACGAAGAGCAGGATCGAGGCCACGAGTTCGCAAAAGCCGATGAAGAAGCGGCCGAAGGGTTCGAACAGCGCGATGCCCGACCAATCGCGCAACGTCGCGAAGATGAAGATGCTCTCCTCCGAACCCGTCCATTTGAAGAACAGAGACTGCACGAACACGAAGGTGATGTAGAGCGACAGCACGAAAGTCGCGATCGTCTGCTTGCGGATGGGCGGCATGATGGTTCTCCTATTCGGCTGAGGTTTGGCGGAAGCGGGCGTCGCGCGTAATGCGCTGCCCGTCGAGCGCGTCTTCGTCGCCCTGGAAGAGATCGCGGATGTTGACGGTCGAGCGCTCGCCGAGCGCATCGAAATGCCCGGTGAGCCAGTGCTCCGTCGCCAGCCGTCCTTTCGCGAACAGCATGTCCAGGAACTCGTGCTCGGTGTTCAGCTTCGACGAAGCGCCGAGTGCGGAAAGCGACATCTCGTCCTCGACCATGTGGACGAGCACACGCCGGTAACCGGTGCCTTCGAGGCGCCCTTCGTCCATCAACCGCGTCACGAAATCGATCGTGCGCAGCTCGCGAAGTAGCGATGCGTTGAATGTGATCTCGTTCAGCCGGTTCAAGATATCGCGCGCGGTCCGCGGCACGCCCGGCCGGCGGATCGGGTTGATCTGAACGATCATCACGTCGTCGGCTTGCGCGTTCTCGAACAGCGGCCAGAGCGGCGGGTTGCCCATATAGCCGCCGTCCCAATAGGGCACGCCGTCGATCGTCACCGCCTGGAACATGAACGGCAAGCAAGCTGAGGCGAGGATATGGTCGGCGGTCAGCTCGTCGCGCTTGAATACTTTCGTGCGTCCCGTCTCGACGTTCGTCGCCGAAACGAATAGTTTGACCTGGCTGGCGCGCACTCGGTCGAAGTCCACGAACTTCTTCAAAATGTCGCGCAGCGGATTGAGGTTGAACGGGTTGAGGTCGTAAGGGCTCGCGACCCGTGAAAGCACGTCGAACCAGACGTAGGCCGGCGACGAGTCAAGGCTCCACCCGCCGCGCAACGCCTCCGCCGGCGAACGACGCAAGGGGCTGTACTTTCCCGCATCGCTGATCCCATGCCAAAACCTGCTCAGCGTGTCGCGCGCTTGTTCGCGGTCGCCCGAAGCGATGCCGTCGGCGAGGACCACAGAATTCACCGCACCGGCCGAAGCCCCCGTGATGCTGTCGATTTCGATCCGATCATCTTCAAGCAGCCGGTCGAGCACGCCCCACGAAAACGCGCCGTGCGATCCGCCGCCTTGCAGCGCAAGATTGAGCCGTTTGACGTCGCCGGTTGAAGGCCCGCGTTTGCGGGGCAGGGGGATGGTCTTGTTCATCGTCCACGTCCTTCGCTGGTGCGCGCGTTCAACCAAAGCCGCGCCTGCTCGCGGCCCAGTATCTCGCTCCAGGTCGCAAGCGCCGGATCCACGAACGGATTGGGCTTGGCGTCGAACGTGCCGGCGAGCCAATAGGCGTCCCGGCGTCGTGTGGTTTTGAAGAAGCTGATCATTTTCGTTTCCTCGTGCGTTTCAGTGTGCTGTCCAACCGCCATCAACCGGCAATGCCGTTCCCGTGATCGACGCCGCCAAATCGCTGGCGAGGAACGCGGCAAGCGCGCCCATCTCTTCGACCGTCGCAAATTTCTTGTTCGGCTGATTAACCAGAAGCACGTCGCGGATGACCTTCTCGCGCGAGATGTTGTGCGCCTTCGCCTGGTCGTCGATCTGCTTCTCGACCAGCGGCGTCCACACATAGCCCGGACAAATCGCGTTCGCGGTGACGTTGAACTCGGCGCCTTCAAGCGCGGTCACTTTCGTGAGGCCCACGACGCCATGCTTCGCTGCCACGTAAGCCGACTTGAACGGCGAAGCGACAAGGCCATGCGCCGACGCGACGTTGACGATGCGTCCGAACTTGCGCTCCTTCATGCCCTTGAAAGCAGCCTTCGTCGCGTGAAACACGGCTGAGAGG
>JANNEL010000509.1:0-6330 GCA_031378595.1 Alphaproteobacteria bacterium | reverse complement strand
TTCCAACGCATGGCCCGCGGAGAGGGAGCCAGGGCGGGCGAGGACGCCCGCGGTCCCAGGGACGCTCGTCCTGCGACAATTTAGTTCCTATTTTGTTCTTTTATTTTTCGGCGTTTTCGGCTATAGTCGGCGATGATTTTCCCTATTGGTAGAAGTGCGTCAGGCGCCGCCTCCGGCGCTAGAGTGCGGGCCTCATGCACGGGGAGGATTCGGCAGTGATGCAGGCGTCAAAACAGTTCTTAGTTCTGGCGCTTGCGGCAATGCTGCTCGCGGTGTCCGGCATAGCGCAAGCTGCACCACCACCTCCGCCCCCGCCACACCCCGACAAAATCTCCCCGCCGGTCGACATCTGCAAGGAGCGCAGCTCGCTGCTGGTCGAGCTCGACTACTTCTTCCAAATCCGTCCCTGCACGATCATCGTCGGTCCAAAGGGGCGTCGGCTCGAGGTCGCCTCGACCACCGGCCCGGGGCCGTTCAAGCACGCGGACGGCAAACAGTACCGGCCCACCGAAATCGTCTTCCGCGCCTTCTTGGCCCTAACGCGCGAGACGAGCGGCACCGTCACCATTCTGCGCACGGGGGCCGTGCTGAGCGTAAGCCTGCCGAACCGCCTGCCGTCCGTTTTGGAGCCCTACATCGTCACGCTGCCGCGCAGCATCTGCCGCGCAGACGGCTGGCTGGTCAGCGCCGCGATCTCCGACGGCACCGAAACGAAAACCTTTGGCGTGATCAACAGCATGTGCGGGCCAAGGTCGAAGCGGTGATCTTCCTACCGCCCCCTCTGAGGGGCGGTCGAAATTTCAAAGCGAAGCGAAGACATTTCGCGTGGGGGACGCGGCGGCTCAGCGACCCCCACCCGAACCTTCTCGCACTTCGTGCTCGAACGTTCGACTGCCCCTCAGAGGGGGCGGTAGAGGGAAGACGGCGTGCGCGCACAAAAAAACGGGCGGCCAAGCTTTCGCCTGACCGCCCGCTCATTCACTTCAAGTCTTACGCAGCGCTGAGGTTGACAGCCTTGGCGCCACGCGCATCAGCTTCAGTATTGAAGTTGACGCGCTGACCTTCGGTCAATGTGCGCATACCGGCCTGCTCGACCGCGGTCGCATGGACGAAAACGTCCTTGCCGCCGCCGTCCGGCGCGATAAAGCCAAAGCCCTTGGTCGCATTGAAGAACTTTACGGTTCCCGTATTCGAAGCCATTCTAAACATTCCTTGTAACAAAGCATTTTTGCGCCCAGGCGAAATGCCAAGACGCGATGAAAAGCATGAACAACGCTTGAGAGAAGGTTTTCGAACCGGGATTACGACGAGGCGCTTGTCAGGAGCATCGCCGGAAATCTTTGGCCCACACTTCACAACCGTGCAGCCGTCACTGCGCGGATATATAGGGTATTTGTGGGCAAAATGCAAGAAACAGCCGCCCGCGCGGCGTTTTACCGCCCTTTAGTGCCGCATGGTCAACGCCACGCGCCCGATCCTGAGGCCCCCACTACGCGGGCGGCGCTCTCGCAGATCATGCTCGCGACCGCTCCACAAGAAACGGCCGCTCCGCCGCCGCGCGAAACGGCACAAGCGGCACAGCTGTGCCACAGTGCCGGTTGTGCCACTTACCCGCGCGAAAGCTGCTGAAATGCCGCGAGCGCCCGCGCCCGCGCGCGATCGTGCTGAACGATCGGCGCCGGATATTTGAGCTTGGCGAAATTCGCCGCCTCCCAAGGCCGGTGCACAAACCGCGTCTCGCAAGCGGAAAGTTCGGGAATCCAGCGCCGCACATAAACGCCGTCGGGATCGAACTTCTCGCCCTGCAAAACAGGATTGAAAATCCGGAAATAGGGGGCGGCATCCGCACCCGATCCGGCCACCCACTGCCAGCTCGCGGAATTGCTGGCGAGGTCGGCGTCCACCAGCGTGTCCCAAAACCACGCCGCGCCGCGCTGCCAGCGGATCATCAAATGCTTGATCAAAAACGACGCCGCCGCCATCCGCACGCGGTTGTGCATCGTGCCGGTCGCCCAAAGCTCGCGCATCCCCGCATCGACGATCGGATAGCCGGTGCGCCCCTTTGTCCACGCGCTAAAGCCGGCCGCGTCGTCCGCCCAGGCAAACGCATCGAACGCCGGCCGGAAATTCCGCTCGGGCAGAGTGGGGAAGTGATAGAGCAGATGATACGAAAACTCGCGCCAGCCGATCTCGGACAAAAACTTGTCGGCATTCGCCTCCGCCACCTGCAGCGTATGCCAAACCTGGCGCGGGGAAATCTCGCCCCAATGCAAATGCGGGGACAGGCGCGAGGTCGCAGCCTCAGCCGGCATATCGCGCGCCGCCGCATAGCGCGAAAGCCCTCCGTTCACAAACGCGCTGAGCCGCGCCCGCGCGCCCGCCTCGCCAGGCGTCCAAACGGGCTCGAACCCCGACGCCCAATTCGGCCGCGCGGGCAGCAGATTCCAATCGCTCAGCGTATCGGATGCGGGCCACGCGGCGGGCGGCTGCAAAGCCTTCGGCGCGGCGACAGGCGAGGGCGGCTCCATCGTGCTCAGCGCCGCACGCCAAAACGGCGTGAACACCTTGAACGGCGTATCGTTCCCCGTCTTCACCTCCCAAGGCTCCTTGAGAAGCGAACCGTTGAAACTGGAAACGCAAACGCCGCGCACCTTCAATGCGTCTTTCAACTGCGCATCCCGCGCGGTCGCAAACGGCTCGTAGAG
Source organism: Alphaproteobacteria bacterium (assembly GCA_031378595.1). Taxonomy (GTDB): domain Bacteria; phylum Pseudomonadota; class Alphaproteobacteria; order Micropepsales; family Micropepsaceae; genus SZUA-430. Next base: position 3,625 of record JANNEL010000509.1, on the reverse strand, counting down.
ACGGTTCCAAACGACGGCCTTGGCGCCGGTCTCGGCAACCAACTCGGGCAGCACTTTATCCGCACGGCCTCGCCGCAAGATCAGCCGCGACCCGCGCTTCGCCAAATCGGCGCCAAGCGCCTCCAAACTCCGGTGCAGCCACCAGCGCGAAGCCCCGCCCGCCTTCCAAACGCCGGGCGTCTCGTCGTCGAGCACAAAGAGCGGCACCACCGGCCCCCTCGCCGCCTCCAGCGCCGGATTGTCGGAAAGCCGAAGATCCTGCCGGAACCAAACGATGGTAGGGGGAGTCATGGGACGCACTACGGGGTACCGCAGCCGGCGGATCAACCCGCAAGCAGTGATCCGTCACGGTTTCCGCCCGTAAGCCACGCATCGAACAGGGGAAACCAGTGACCACACGGCGCGACGTCTTGCTCGGCACCGGCGCGCTCGCGCTCACCGCCGTCGCGGCCCGGGCAGCACGACGAGACGACATCGCGATCCTCCGCGAAGCCTACGAGGCAATGCACCCCACCACCATGCCACGCCGATGGAGATGTCCGGCCGCTTCGCAGGCAGACTAATCCGATTGGGGATATCCGAATGCGTCATGGCGCTCGTCACACGCCGGTGGCGCTCCCTGTGCTAATTTCGCGTGCCCAAACCGCTTCGGCAAAGCGATTCGCAGGGACACAAAACCCCCTCGACGCAACGTGCAGCGCTTGACCGGACGCTGGTGGCCACGGGGACTGAAATGAACATCCTGCAACAGACAGCGGTTCGGCGCGCGTTGTGCGCCGGAGTGGTTGCGTTCGCGTTGACGGTGCCCGCGCAAGCGGGCGGTTTCGACATCCCAAGCGGCGCGCCGCCAAGTCCGTTATTCGGTGCGGAACCGTTCACACAGCCGATGCCGCTGTTCGAAGAGTTTGGCACAAAGCCGATGCCCACCGGCGGCTGTCCCGGCTGCACGTACCTGCCGGTCCCCGCGACCTGTATGGACGTTCCAAGCGGCGCGGCGCTCGATACGTTCCTGAAGCAACCGCTTTGGCCGATGCCGACCGGCGAGGCAAACACAGCAAAACCGAACCCCTGGGCCGATAAAGTCGGCAATTGCCTCGGCGCCCCGCTGCGTAAAAGTGCAATCGAAGGCCGCCCGCCGGGTGAGTATTGGGCACACCAGCGCTTCGACGAGTTCCCCCCGCAAGTCTACTTCCAAAGTGCCCAATCCGGCGGGCGCGGCAACGGCGGCCTGCGCGACAGTCTGCAACGTCATCAGTTCAAGTGGGGAGAATTCGGCCCTGGCGGCCTCTACTACGGCAAGGGCACGAACAAGAGCTACAGCGTTCAGATCCATCCGAAAATGCCGCGCCAAGAGCCCAACTCGGTCTGGACGTTCGACGGCACGCTGCCGCCGAAGCTTTTGATGGCGCGCTACGGCGAGACGGTTCTGTTCCGGCATTACAACGCGCTGCCGATCAATGAAGACGCGAACCGCGGATTCGGCGCGCACACGATCACCACGCACCAACACAACGGCCACAACCCAGCCGAAAGCGACGGCTATCCCGGCGCTTATTTCTTTCCAGGCCAATTCTACGACTATGTCTGGCCGCTGGCGCTCGCGAGCTATGACAGCGAAAACACCGACGCCTCCGGCCCGCGCTCAGGCACGCCGGACGGCCACGGCGGCACGATCGGCATTCGCGGCGACTGGCGCAACACGATGAGCACGCAGTGGTTTCACGACCACATGGAAGATCACACTGCCCAAAACGTCTACAAGGGCAACGCGGCGATGATGAACCTCTACAGCGCCGTCGATCGCGGGCGCGAAGGTTTTCAGTGCAACGCCGCCGATCCGGACAACGTGAACCTGTGTTTTCCTTCCGGCACCGCGCTCGACTGGGGCAACCGTGACTATGACGTGAATCTCGTGGTCGCCGACAAGGCCTGGGACAAGGCCGGCCAACTCTATTTCAACATCTTCAATCTCGACGGCTTCCTCGCAGATCGCATGACCGTGAACTGGGCGTACAAGCCCTATCTGGAAGTCCGCGCCCGTCGCTACCGTTTCCGCATACTGAACGGCAGCGTGTCGCGCTACATGAAGATTGCGCTCGTCGATGAGCGCGGCCGGCGCGTACCGTTCCACATGATCGCGAACGACGGCAACATCATGGAACATGCGGTCGCGTTCCCGAACACTGAATCGAGCGACCTGCCCGCACAAGGCATCGGCGAGCGGTACGACATCGTCGTCGACTTCAAGCCCTACGGCGCCAACGCAAAACTCTATTTCGTCAATCTGCTCGAACACAAAGACGGCAAGGAACCCAACAGCGCCGTACCGCTCGCCGACGTTTTAAGCGGCGCCTACAAAGGTGACCCGGCGGTAGGTAAGTTCATGGAGTTCCGCGTCGTCAGGTACGACGGCACCGACCTCAGCATGAACCCGGCGGATTACGTCGAAGGCAAGAAGATGATGATGCCGCTGCCCCGGCCCAGCGCAGCCGAACTTGCGGCCGCACGCCACCGCACCTACGAGTTCGGCCGCTCAAGCGGCACCGACGAGAAGCCGTGGACGATCAAGACGGACGGCGGACAAGGCTTGCCTGCAAACTTGGAACGCGTCTCGGCCGATCCCTCGCGCGGCTCGCTTGAAATTTGGCACTTCAAGGGCGGCGGCGGCTGGAGCCACCCCGTCCACGTGCACTTCGAGGAGGGAATTATTCTAGCCCGCGACGGCCACGCACCGTTCGCGTGGGAACGCTTCGCGCGCAAAGACATTTTCCGCATCGGCGATGCGCCCGACTCGACGCGCTCCGTCGATGTGGTCATCCGCTTCCGCGAGTTCATGGGAAGCTACGTCGAGCATTGCCACAACACCCAGCACGAAGATCACGCGCAGCTCTTGCGCTGGGACATCAAGAATCCCGGTTCGACGATCATGCTTCCAGCCCCCCATCCGACCTGGGAAGGCGTCTCTTATAAGCAGTCATTCGCCCTCGACCAGCGATAGAGTCCCAGCCCGCAAAGTGCGGCTTCGCGGTCGGCTTTCCGAGCCGGCAGCGACGGGCTTACGCCGCCGAAGTACAGTTCCTGAACTAGAGCAGAGCTTGCGCGCAGCCGATAATCCGCTCCCGAAGCAGAAAGGAGAATCACATGTCTATGCGCGAGAAACTGTTGCGGATCGCTCTGGTCGCGTTTGGCGCGACGTTCATGCTCGTCTATCCGCTCGCGATCGTTTGGCCGTCGGGCTGGGCTTGGCACGCAGGCGCGCCTTACGAGTCGCAGTACTTCATGATGATCGTGGGCGTCTATGCGACCCTCGGCGCGTTCCTGATCAACGCCGCCCGCAACCCGCAAGCGCACGCAAGCTTGATCTGGTTCACGGTCGCTTCCAGCGTCGTCCACGCGCTCGTCATGGCGGCGCAGTCGCTGCAAATGCCTGAACACGGCGGTCACCTGTTGGGCGACGTACCGGCACTGTTGATAGCCGCAGCGATTCTGGCGGCGCTGTTCAGGTCCGATGCAAAGGTCGCCTCCGCAGCGTGATGAAGGGGCAACGAATGCGCGTGCAAAGCACCATTATGGCCGGAGCCGTGGCCCGTCGCCGCGGCCGCGGAGACCTTTGCCGCCCAAAACA
>JANNEL010000443.1:0-5097 GCA_031378595.1 Alphaproteobacteria bacterium | reverse complement strand
AGCAGCAAGCGGGTCCACAGGCTGAGCGTCTTCGTGCCTCTTCGCGAACCTTCGTGGCCTTCGTGTTTAAGGCTGACTATCGACCGCACCCAGCCGCCGCGCAAAACAAAAGCCCCGCGACAAAGCCGCGGGGCCCTTGGGTAATTCCAAGGCAGGTAGGAAAGCCTTAGAACGTAAACATCATGCGGCCTTGGATGACGTCGAAGTCGGCGTCCAGGTTCGCGCCCCCCGCCGTCAACCGGTCGACTTCGACCATGTTGTACTCGGCCATGAGCTTGAAGTTCGTGTTCATGTACCAAGTCGCGCCGATGATCGTGTGCGTTTCTTCGCCGCCACGCACCCTGTTGGCTGCGACCGGAGCGAACTCGAACGCATTCAGATCAAGATTGCTGTAACGGGCGTGGAGCGACCACGCACCAATCCCACCGCCGAGCGACCACGGCGAAGCGATAGACGGGCCGCGCCAGACGCCGATATTGTTGTTGGTGCCGGATGCCACATAGCGCTTGGCTTCGCCTGTGATGATCCATTCGGCTTCAACGTAGAAGCCATCGAACTCGGGGCTCGCACCGGCGGCTGTCACGCCACCGACCAACGCACGGTCAAGCTCGAACTTGTAGTACTCGCCCGCGAGATAGATGTTTTCCCAGTTGAAACCGGCTTCGAAGCCATACGCCCGTGCCGGGTCGTCCTGGGCAAGGCCCAACGCACCGGTGTCGATGAAGCGCTCACCCGTCACGCGGATTTCCGGACGCTCACGCAATTGCAGTGTGCGTGCGACGCCGGGCGTGTTGCCCTGCAGAGAATTGATCTGCGCGTAGCTACCGCCGACTTGGAAGTTGGAAACGCCGTCTGACCACAAACGATACGCCATGCGGCCGATCAGCTGCGTACGTTCGTCGTCCGGACCGCCCGAATGGCTGGTGCCGTTCGTCGCCACGCGGTCGCCGGTAAGCGCGCCGGAGATCATGAAGTTGTCGCCGTCCCAGAGCAGGCCTTCCTTCTGATACGTGACTTCAACGCCCTTGCGGCCGTTGTCGCCGCCGAAATTGCCGACGAGCAACGTCACGACTTGCGGACGTTCCATCGTGGTCAGTTCCGCTGAGGACGTCGAGTCATACATCGTCAAGATCGGCTGCATCGCACCGGCCTGGATACGCAGGCCCGGTATGCCAACATAGCCGACGCGCGCGATGTTGATGATGCCGGCGCCTTCGAGATCGGTGCCGCCGAAGTCGAAGCGCAGTTCATAGACGAAGTCGCGGAAGAACTTGCCTTCGATACCGAACCGCAAGCGGCGGAACACGGCACCCGAACCGAGGTCGCAGAGCACGTTCGTCGCGTCGCAATTGTTGGCAGCGCCATAGCCCAAGCCGAAGTCGCTCGGATCCTGCTCGAACTCCGCAAAGTCGAGCTGCACGCGGCCACGCAGCGACATCTCGAAGCGCCCATCGCCGGAACGTACCGTCGGCCGTCCGTCGTTGAACGTCCACTGCACCGCGTCCTGCGTATCTTCGACTTTCTTCAGCCGCGAACTCTGCTGAATCTTGTCGTCTTCGGCTTCCCGCTCCAAGCGGTCCAACCGCGCCTTAAGCTCCTGAATTTCTTGATCGCGCCGATCGTCTTTCGTCGACCCGCCGGCGTACGCGGGCGAGGCGACCAACATCACCGCCGCGAGGGCCGAGCACCCTAGCCATATTGATTTCCGCATTTGGAACACACCCCTTGTTAATGCGGCGTGTTCTTGCCCGTCGTGCGTGACACATCCGTGACAGGCTTATGACGGGTGTAATGCAGAGGGGTGCGCGTTGCGCGAGAGAGACGGTGAAATGCACAGCATTTTGCTCGCTCCACAGAGCGCGCATCCATTGGTTGTGCGGTATGGGGAATAGTTCTCCCAAAACAGAAACGGCGCCTCGCGGCGCCGCATCTGAAAGCTCGGAAAATTTTCCCAGTTCTGGGTTTAGAGAGATGCCGCCCAGATGGCACCGGCAAGCACGCACAGCGCAAACAAGGGCCACAGCGGGGCGAGCACGAAAAGGTGGGATCGCATGGCTATTACTCCTCAAATACACGCCGTGACATCGAAGCGACCTACGCTTTTCAGCTTGGGCGAAGACCTCCTAAAGGCTACGGAAATTATCCACAGATGTAACAATATGCACATTGTGCGCTTTGTGACAAGTATATGAACCGCACACTGTGCGCTTTTTCTCGAACGGTGGCGGTCGCGCTACGCGACGTGGTACTGAACGTCACGAAAAAAGAGCGCGAGATAGGTGGGCAATGATGAAGGGTCACGACTTCAAGCGGTGGCGCAAAGCCCTTGATTTATCTCAGAAAGATGCTGCGGACGCCTTGGGCCTCAAGCGTCGCGTCGTGCAGTACTACGAAAAGGGAGAGCGGGCCGGCGGCAAGCCCGTGAAGATCCCGCGGACCGTTCGTCTCGCGTGCTATGCGATCACGACTGGGGTGGCCGACTACGATGGTCCCGACGGCAAGAAGCCCGAAAAGGCCAAGAAATCCAAGAAGGCCGAATCACACGACAACGGGCACGACGCGCGCGACGGCGAGAAGCGCGAAGACAAGAAACCGAAGAAGAAGAAAAAAGAAAAAGCCGAATAGAAGCGCGCAGCGAAGCCGCGGTCGCTACCCGAAACGGCCCGTGAGATAATCTTCCGTCCGCTTGACCTTGGGCTTCTCGAACATCGCCTTCGTATCGCCGTACTCGATCAACCGGCCCAGATACATAAACGCCGTGTTGTCGGCGACGCGTGCGGCCTGCTGCATGTTGTGCGTCACGATGATGAGCGTGTAGCGCCCTTTAAGTTCGTCGATCAGCTCTTCGATCTTCGCCGTCGCGATCGGATCAAGCGCGGAACACGGCTCGTCCATCAACAGCACCTCCGGATTGCCCGCGATCGCGCGCGCGATGCAAAGCCGCTGCTGCTGACCGCCGGAGAGGCCCAGTGCGCTTTCGTTCAAGCGGTCCTTCGCCTCATCCCAGAGCGCCGCCCCGCGCAGCGCCGCTTCGCCCGCTTCGCGCAAGAACTTGCGGTTCGTGACACCGTCGACGCGCAGCGGATAGACCACATTCTCGAGGATCGACATCGGAAACGGGTTCGGCTTCTGGAACACCATGCCCATGCGCTTCCTGAGCGCGATCACATCAATCCGCGACCCGAGGATCGGTTCGCCCTCGATATGCATTTGACCGCCGGTCTTAACGCCGTCGATCAGATCGTTCATCCGGTTCATAGAACGCAGTAGCGTCGACTTCCCGCAGCCGGACGGGCCGATCAGCGCGGTGCAAAGACCCTTCTGCACGTCCATGTCTACGTTGTAGAGCGCCTGCGCCTGACCGTACCAAAGGCTGAAACTCTCGACGCGCAAGCTGACGCCGCCCGTGCCCTCGATCGGGTGATAGACGGTCGCTTCGAAACCGTCGGCTGTCGCTTTGCCTGCCATACGCTCAAATCCCCTCAGAACTGCCCGGCGTCGTAAGTCTTCTTGAGCCGGTTGCGCACCTGGATCGCAAACGCGTTCAAGAACAGAACGATCCCGACCAGCAGCAACGTCGTCACGAACACCATCGGCCGTCCGGCTTCCGAGTTCCGCGATTGAAAGCCGACGTCGTAGATGTGAAAGCCCAAATGCATGAAGCTGCGTTCGAAATGCACGAACGGGAAACTGACGTCGATCGGCATTTCCGGCGCAAGCTTGACGACCCCCACGATCATCAAGGGCGCCACCTCGCCGGCGCCACGCGCCATCGCAAGGATCAGCCCCGTCATGATGCCGGGGGCAGCCCTGGGCAGCACGATGCGCCAAATCGTCTGCCACTTCGATGCACCGCAAGCGAGCGAGCCTTCCCGCATCGAACGCGGCACGGCGGCCAGCGCCTCTTCGGTCGCGACAATCACCACCGGCACGGTGAGCAGGGCCAGCGTCAACGACGCCCACAGCACGCCGCCCGTGCCGAATGTCGGCGTCGGCAGCTTTTCCGGAAAGAAGATCTGGTCGATCGAGCCGCCCAGGATGTAGCAAAAGAACCCGAGCCCAAAAACGCCGTAAACGATCGACGGCACGCCGGCCAGGTTGTTGACGCAAACGCGGATGAATGAAACCAGGAACCCCTGCCGCGCGTACTCACGCAGGTAAAGCGCCGTGATGACGCCGAACGGCGCGACGGCGAGGCTCAGCAGGACCATCATCGTGAGTGTGCCCACGATTGCGGGCAGCACGCCGCCTTCGGTGTTGGCCTCGCGCGGCTGGCCGGTAATGAACTCGTACCAGCGCGACGCATAGACGGACCACTTGCCGGCGGTCGAGAGGTTGTTCGCCGGATAAAGCCGTACCAGCTTCGAAACAGGCAGCGTCTTCGTCTGCTGGTCAATCGCCTCCAGCGTCACGGTAAAGCTCTCGTCCGTTTGCCGAAGCGCCGTCACCTTAGCTTCAAGCGTCTTGTACTGCTCAAGCAGCCGGGCCGTCTGCGTCGCTGCCTCGGCGGCCGCAGCCTTCGCTTCCGCACTGCCAACGCCCCAATCGAGCTCGGCGCGCCGCACACCAAGGCGCAAGCTCTCGATCTCGTGGTTGATGGCGCCGATCTCCACCTTGTCGAGTCGCTCTATCGCGGTACGTCGTTTGTCAGCCTGCGCGACGGCGGCCACCAGGGCAGGGTAAGTAGGTGTTGCCGTCTTTGCGCCCGCAAGATCGATCTCCTTGACCCGGCCGATGAACGGGCCCCACTCGCGCCGTTCGACGAGGTACATGTCCTTCGCGAATTTGACCGCCTTTGCGTCGAACGCCGGCACCCAGACGAAATCCTCGCCGAAGAGGTCGTAGTTGCCCACGCGGTAGAGCGTGCGCTCCGTTGCTCCGAAATTCGCCGTGATCTGCTCGCGGATTGCCTCGCTCTTGCCCACGAGCTGCTCCGGCGAGGGTTTATAGGTTTCGCTGCGGAACTCCTCGCCCGCGATCACCTTGCCGTCCGTCATCTCGACGACGACGATGGGCTGCGGCCAAAACGTCACCGCGCCGACATAGATGATCAGCGCCAAGAACCCGAGGATCATCGCAAGACCGGCGACGAGCGAC
>JANNEL010000436.1:0-3181 GCA_031378595.1 Alphaproteobacteria bacterium | reverse complement strand
GGCGTGCGCGTCGCCTGCTGGTTCGAGGCGTTGTTCAAGATCAGCCAGGCGGCGGCCGAGGACTACTTCATCACAAGCCTCGCAGATCCCGGCGCGCTCTCGGACGTGCTGGAGTCAAAAGCATCGCCGGAAAGCCGCAAGAATTTCCTGAGGCAGATCGGCGTCGATCCGGGCCTGTTTTTCGAGGTGCTGAACAGCGACGCCAAAATTCGCGGTCAAGATTATGGTCCGCCCATCAACGACATTCTGCGCGGCGACCGCAGCCTGTACCGGGCGTCGGACCTCAAGACCGTCCCGACGGTCTTCCTCAACGGCATCGCGTTCGGCGGTCGCGAGCTTGAGGGTGTTGCGTTTCACCAATTGGACTTGATCTAGGAATCACAATCCGCGGCCAAGGTAACCGAACAGATTTGCGCGCTTCGACGGCATGCCGGTCACGGCCGAAGGCACGATTGCATTGCTCGACGCCGAGCGTCGCTTCGACTTCAGGTCGTTCTATCTCCCTGCCGACGCGGCATCGGCCGCGCCGGAACTTCACGCCAACTGATACGCCACCTTGCCGTCTTTCACGACGATAAGGCCGCGCGCTTTTAGCGCTTCGATGATGGTGTCGACCGTTGCGTCCGTCATGGCGATGCCGCGGAAGTGCGATTTGATTGTGCTGGTCAGCGCCTTCAACGTGGATGGCTGCGCGCGTGCGCGTTTGCGCAGATTGCTCGCGATTTCGTCGACTTGCGATGACGCCGGCGGTGCTGCTTTCGCTGCGGCTCTCGGCGCGGGCTTCGGCTTTGCCGCCGTCCGTGGCGCTGGTGCCGCCTTCGGCGTGGCGGCGCGCGCATGGGGAATGTCGCCGAAACTGCTCCAGCGCTGGCAGTGAATCTTCTTACCCTTCAGATGATCGATCAGCGGGTCGTAGTCCGTATCTCTCGACACGATGTGAAAGACCGCGCCCGGTTCCTCGACCGACAGTCGCCCGATGTAATAGGCGATGTGCAGATCGAGCGCGTTGCGGCCGCTGCCCTCGATCTGAACGTATTCGACCGCGTTGCCCATCGGTTGCAGCGCGCTTGCCAGCCCCAGCGCCACGCGCGACTGCTTCGCGCCGACAAAAACCTTGATCTTGAATGCGCCCGTGTCGAGCGCGCCGATCTTGTCGGGCTGCACGTTTTCGAAGTCGATGAGAATGTAGGCGGCGGGTTTCACGGGCTGTCCTTTCGGGCGGCAACGGCTACGCCGCGAGTGCGAACATCTTGCGCAGTGCCGCCTCACCCCTGTCAAAGAAAATCACGGCGCGGCTGTTGCGCGCGCGTTTTGCCCAGCCAAGATTGTAGAACTTCGTCAGCAGGGCAGCGCCAAGCGCACCGGCGAGATGATTGCGCCGCACGCTCCAGTCGAGGCAGGCACGGCACACCGGGCGCGCTCCCTTGCGCAGCATGTCTATGTCGATGCCGAATTCCGTGAGCGTTGCGGCGCCGCGTTTCGAGACGTATGGCGCGCCGTCGGAAAGCGTCAGCACGCGACTGCGTACGAGTCCGTCATAAAGGGCCACGCCCAGATCGCCCGCGAGGTGATCGTAGCAGACGCGCGCGTGGCGAAGCGCGGGCTCTGCCGGTCCCGGCCGCGTGCGAAGCTGCCGCGATTGCGCCGCGAGCCCCGCGAGAGCCTCGAGCGCGGCAGCGACGTCTTCGCTCGCAATCCGGAAATAGCGGTGGCGGCCCTGCGGCTCGACGGCGAGCAGTCCTGCTTCGGTCAAGCGCACCAAGTGCGAGCTTGCCGTCTGCTTGGTGACGCCGGCTTCGAGCGCAAGCTCGGTCGCGGTGAGAGCAGCGCCATGCATCAGCGCGCTCAACATGTTGGCGCGCGCAGGGTCACCGATGGCGGCGGCGATTTGCGCGATGTTCGGGCCGTGTTTCATGGTTCGAGCGTAGCCGAACCATGGCGGTCGGCCAATGGTGAACGGTTCGACCGGCGCCGAACCATGGGTCGGCAAGGATTGCTAGGTTGGCATCGCAGCAAAGGAGTTCAATCGTGATTGCCTGTTTCATCCGCTACGAGATCGATCCCTTCAAACGCGAGGCGTTCGAAACCTACGCGAAGATGTGGGACGAGCCGATTCCCGCGTGTGGTGCCGATCTCATCGGCTATTTCGCGCCACATGAAGGGTCGCTGACGACAGCCTACGGGCTCTACACCATCGATAGTCTGGCGGCGTACGAGGCCTATAAGGCCAAGCTCGCCGATCACCCGGGTGCGAAAGAGGCGTTCGCGTTCGCGCGGCGCGAGCAATTCATCCGGCGCGAGGACCGGATCTTTCTCAAACCGGTGTCGAGGTCGCGTTAGCGAACGTGCCTAGAACTTGAACGGGACAGCCAATTCGGCGTCGTTCAGCGTGATGGCAGAGGTGGGCCCGGCGTCTTTGAGGATTTGCTTGGCGACGACTGTGCTTACCGGGCCCAACACCGTGAAGTGGCTCGCGCGCTCGACGAGGTGGAAGCGGAGGTTCGGGTTTGTGCTGGCCGCTTTCATGGCGGCGAGCGCCTTCGCGTTGCCGTTTTCGCCTTCGATGATGAAGGTGGGGGATTTGCTCGCATGCAAGAAGCGGATGGGCGCGCGGCGGTTGAGGTCGTCTTGGCCGGCGACTTGCACGCCTAGTGCTGCCATGTAGGTTTTGCTCGGAGTTGCCATGGGGCCGAAGGCGAAGGCAGCTCTGAACTGCGTGGTTGTTGCCATTGTCAGCAACACGAGTGTGCCGCCGGTCGAGTGGCCGCCGAGATAGATGCGCGCGGGATCGACGTAGGGCAGGCGCGCGAGGTAGTCGCCTGCCGCCTTCACGTCATCGACTTCGCCGTAAAGGCCTTCGCGTTCGCCGGGATTGTCGTTGCCGCCGCGCAGCGAGATCACCATCAGCACGATGCCGGCTTTGTGGAAGGCCGAGGCAGATTGGTCGTTCTTTGGGTCTTGCTCAGTCCACATATCGCCGATCGCGGCGCTGTCGCCGCCGCCGATCCAGACGATTGCGGGATGTTTGGCGCTGCCTTTCGGTGCAGGCGTGAGGTAGGCGGCGAGTTCGCCGGGCTGAGCTGGATAACGGACGAGGTCGAACGTACCTGCCGGTGGCGTTGGCGGCGCGTCGTCGGACTGACTGCGTCCGACGACGCCCGCGTCATGACCGCGGCGTGCG
>JANNEL010000433.1:0-4727 GCA_031378595.1 Alphaproteobacteria bacterium | reverse complement strand
TCTCTGCGCGTCGCTCGCGGCGGCTCTTGGAACAACAATCCGAGGAACGTCCGCTCGGCGAACCGCAACAGGGACACCTCGACCAACCGGAACAACAACAACGGGTTCCGCGTGGCGAGCACGCCTCCATGCCAGAGCCTCGACGGTCACGGCCGCCGGGGGCGAGCCGAGGGTGCGTTCAGGGGCCGTCATGATGACAGGGCGGCGGATCTGCTGATCGCGACGCCAAACGCGGCGTCCGCCTTGGCTCCTGCAGGGGCGGCGGGCGTCGTTTTCCTGAGGTTGACGGCTTTTCCTGCGGCGAAATTGTTTCGGGGACATGGTGGAACGAGCTTGACTTTTACAAAGAATGTTCTATGTTTGTTCCCTTCCAAATCGCTCGCCAAGAGGGGCGATTTCGGCTGCGACTTGACAGTGTGGAGGGTTGGATGCCCCGGGGCTTGGACGCTCCGGTGAGGCTTGGCGGAGAGTTGCGCCATCTTGGCCGCGCAGGTGCCTTTTCACGCTGAAGCGCCTCGCCAGATGCGTTACAAAAAACAGCATTGTAACGGCACTGTAACGTCAGAAATGGCGGAACACTGCCGATGTAACGCTGTAACGGATTCGATTGAGTTTGTTTTCGCAACTGGCGGGCGGTTCGCGATGCGGACGGGCATTCGAAGCGTAACAAACGACGGCAATGTTACGCCAAAGTTACGTCAGAAACGGCGGAACACAGCCGTTGTTACGTTGTTACGGATTCGATTGAGTCTGTTTTCGCAACTGGCGGCGTTCGCAGACGCGCAGATTACATCAGCCCAAGCTGCTTCAGGCTCGCGTGGCCGTTGCGGCCGACGATCAGGTGGTCGTGGACGGCGATGTCGAGCGTCTTGGCGGCGTCGATGATTTGCTTCGTCATTTCGACGTCGCTGGTGGAGGGCGTGGGGTCGCCGCTGGGGTGGTTGTGAACCAGGATGATGGCGCTGGCGCCGAGTTCGAGGGCGCGCTTGACCACCTCGCGCGGGTAGACCGGCGTGTGGTCGACGGTGCCGCGGTTTTGGACTTCGTCGCGCAGGAGCTTGTTCTTGCGGTCGAGGAACAGGATGCGGAATTGCTCCGTCGTTTCGCCGGCCATGCGGCTTGTGCAATAGGCGACGACAGCGTGCCACGAAGAAAGCGCATCGCGTTCGTCGATCTGCTCCCGCGCGGCGCGGCCGATCAGCGTGTTGATCAGGGCGATGTGATCGGCGACCGCTTCGCCCGCGCCGGCGATCTTGGCGATGCGCTCGCGCGATGCGGAAAAGAGGGCGGTGAGATCGCCGTCGAATTCGGCGAGGAGTTCTTTCGCCAAAAGTTTTACGTCGCGGCGCGGGATGACGCTGAAGAGCATCAGTTCGAGGAGTTCGTAGTCGGGCAGGCTGCCGGCGCCTTCGCGGAAACGTTCGCGCAGGCGATCGCGGTGGCCGAGATAATGCGGCACCTCGGCAGGCGCCGCATCGGACATTCCGCTTTTGGGCTTGGCTGGTGGCATCGTTCCGCTTTCGTGGAGCGGTTTAGAGCCGGAGAATGCGGCAAGGATTTGGCGATGCGAGCCTATTCGGCTCAAGCATAGGGCGGTTTGTTCCGGCCGGCGGGGGAGGCTGTGAAGATTTCGACGCCGGTGGCCGTCACGCCGACCGTGTGTTCGAACTGGGCGGAGAGCGAGCGGTCTTTCGTGACCGCTGTCCAGCCATCGTTCTTCAGCTTCACGCCGAACTTGCCGGCGTTGATCATCGGCTCGACCGTAAAGATCATGCCTTCCTTGAAGGCGAGGCCGGCGCCTGGCCTTCCGTAGTGCAAGATGTTCGGCGCGTCGTGGAACACTTTGCCGACGCCGTGGCCGCAAAAGTCGCGGACGACCGAATAGGAATGGGCTTCGGCGAAGGATTGGATTGCGTGGCCGACGTCGCCGGTCGTGGCGCCCGGCTTGATCGCGGCGATGCCGCGCATCATCGCTTCGTACGTCACATCGACGAGGCGGCGGGCTTTGAGTACCGGGTCGCCGGCCAGGTACATGCGGCTGGTGTCGCCGTGCCAGCCGTCGACGATCGCGGTCACGTCGATGTTCAGGATGTCCCCGTCTTTGAGTTCGCGCTCGCCGGGGATGCCGTGACAGACGACTTCGTTCAGCGAGATGCAGCTCGAGTGGCGATAGCCGCGGTAGAAGATCGTGGCGGGAACGGAACCGGCTGCTAGGACGAAATCGTGGATGATGTCGTCGAGTTCCCCCGTGGTGACGCCGGGCTTCACATGGTCGGCGATCATGTCGAGGCAGGCGGCGGACAGTTGGCCCGCCTTGCGCATACCGGCGAAGCCTTCGGGGCCGTGCAGCTTGATCGCGCCGGTGGCGCGGCTATCGTTCAGGGCTGTTGCGGGTACGTAGGTCATCGAAGTGCCTGTTACACGGCCATGATATAGGACGCCAGTGGAAGTTGGCAGGTGGGCAGTTAACAATGGACGCACGCAGGCGCGGGGCCGCGATTTTGGTGATCGGGGACGAGATCCTGTCCGGCCGGACGCAGGATACGAACACCGGCTATATCGCGCGCTGGCTGGCCCAGCTTGGCATTCCGGTCGGCGAGGCGCGGGTGGTTCCGGATATCGAGGCCGAGATCGTGGCCGCCGTCCGGCACTTGAGCGCGCGGTTCGACTACGTGTTTTCGACCGGCGGGATCGGGCCGACGCACGACGACATCACGGCCGACTGCATGGCGAAGGCCTTCGAAACCGGGATCGACTTTCACCCGACCGTCTTTGCCGCGATGGCTGCGCGCTATGCGGCGATGAATATCGGGACGTTCAACGAGGCGCGTCAGCGGATGGCGCGCATTCCGTACGGGGCGTCATTGATCGCGAACGGGTTGTCGGGTGCGCCGGGGTTTCAGATTGGGAACGTGTTCGTGATGGCGGGCATACCGGCGGTCATGCAGGCGATGCTGGAGGACGTGCGCGGGCGGCTGGCCGCGGGCAAGGCGCTTGGTTCGGTGACCGTGAGCGCGCATCTGGGCGAAGGCGTCATCGCGGCGGGATTGGCGGCGCTGCAAAAGCAGTATCCGGACATTCCGCTGGGTAGTTATCCGTTCAACAAGGAGGGGCGGTTTGGGACAAGTTTGGTTGCGCGCGGAAGCGATGCGGCGCGGCTTGCGGAGGTGAAGGAAGGCTTGGCGGCGTTGGTGCGTGCGGCTGGTGGCGAGCCGCTTGCGTAGCCGGCGCGACGGACTTCTGTTTTGCGCCCCATGCGTGCTAAAGCCCGCTCTAAGGCGATTTGCCCTCTTGGCGGAACTGGTAGACGCAACGGACTTAAAATCCGTCGTTCGCGAGGACGTGCCGGTTCGAGTCCGGCAGAGGGCACCAACCTACGCCGCGCAGCGGCGAAGGTTGTCCCCCGAAGCCTTGGCGAAGGGGGACTGCGCGGCTTCGGTTGGCTTACGCCACCGTTCGGCTAGGCTGCTTTCGAGCGGCGGCCGCGGACGACGGGGACGCGGCCCAAGCCGATCTTCTTTGCGAAGGCCGAACGCAGGCGGGCGTAAGCCGGGGCCACCATCGGGTAGTCGTGCGGCAGGTCCCACTTCTTGCGGTACTCCTCGGGGCTCATGTTGTACTGCGAGCGCAAGTAACGCTTCAGCATCGTGAGCTTCTTTCCGTCCTCAAGGCAGATGATGTAGTCGTCGCCGATCGACTTTTTCACGGTGACGGCAGGCTTGCGTTCGCCTTCGATGACGTGGCCGGCGGCGGCGCCTGTGAGAGCACCGTAAAACGTCGCGATCAGACCCGAGAGTTCGCTCATCGGTACCTGGTTGCGGCTGACGTAGGAGCACACGAGATTGACGGTCAGATCGACGAAGCGGTCGCCGGCGGCCGGCACCACTTCTTCCGTGTCTGCTTGCTGTTCGACCTTTGCTTTACGCGCCATGCGTGCCAACTCCGCGTTACCTGGTGACCAATATCGTTCCGTCATTACTTACATTCGCAACAATAGATGGACTAACTGGCAAAGATGGCAAGGCGCTTTATTGGTGAAGATCAGTTTTGTTACCTTGAAAGATGGTGCCGGGCTCGCAGAGGTTGCAGTTGCGCACGCGATCGCGATTTGGCGGGCGCGGCGGGTTGTGGTCATAGTGCAGGCACTTGATCACGAATGGAGCGGACGACGCGATGACGACCCAAACGGCGCCGAAAGACCGGATCAAAGCGTCGTGGTTGCTCGCCTACTCGCTGCCCGGGTTGCCGATCGCGGCGCTGGGTCTTCCGCTCGCCGTTCATCTGCCCAATTTCTACGCCGTCGAAGTGGGGCTTGGTTATGCGGTCGTCGGGTGGATCTTCGGTGCGGCGCGGTTCTTCGACGTGTTCCTCGATCCGGTCATGGGTGTGGTGTCGGACGGGGTTCGCACGCCTTGGGGCCGACGTCGGATTTGGATGGTGCTGTCGATCCCGATCATGCTGCTCGCGTCGGTGCTGGTCTTCATGCCAAGTCCGGGCGTCTCGTCCACGTTCGTTATCGCGGCGATCGTCCTGCTCTTTGTGGGTTGGACGATGCTCACGATTTCGCATCT
Source organism: Alphaproteobacteria bacterium (assembly GCA_031378595.1). Lineage (GTDB taxonomy): Bacteria > Pseudomonadota > Alphaproteobacteria > Micropepsales > Micropepsaceae > SZUA-430. The sequence goes on along the minus strand of JANNEL010000433.1, from coordinate 156 downwards.
GGCGTTGGGCGGTGAGTTGACCACCGACTATCACGAGCGGTCGCGGGTGACTGGCGCGCGCGAGGCGGCGCTCTTGGTCGGTGTGATCACGGTGCTGTTGCTGCCGGTGTTCATTCAGTCCCAAGGCGGCGACAGGTTTGCGCAGATCGCTTCAAT
>JANNEL010000415.1:0-5225 GCA_031378595.1 Alphaproteobacteria bacterium | reverse complement strand
GGCGTGCTCGACATCGTCGATGCGCCATTGGTCTCTATGGACTTCAACCACAATCCCGCTTCCGCCTCGTTCGCGCTCGACCAGACGAAGGTCATGGACGGCACGCTCGTCAGCGTCATGGCCTGGTACGACAACGAGTGGGGCTTTGCGAACCGCATGGGCGACACGGCTGTCGCGATGGCGAAGCTGATCTGATGGCGGCATTCCGCACGATCGATCAGCTTGAGGCCAAAGGGAAACGCGTGCTGGTGCGCGCGGATTTGAACGTCCCGATGAAGGACGGTGCCGTCTCCGACACGGCGCGCATCGATCAGGCGGCGACGACTATCCGCGATCTCGTGTCGAAGGGTGCGCGCGTCGTGGTGCTCTCCCACTTCGGGCGGCCGGACGGCAAGCGCGTGGAAGGCATGTCGCTGAAAGCCATCCTGCCCGCGCTCAGCAAAGCGGTCGGGAAGCCGGTCGGGTTCGCCGACGATTGCGTTGGGCCGGATGCCGAAGCGGCCGTCGCTGCGCTGAAGGACGGCGATGTGTTGTTGCTTGAAAACACGCGCTTCCACGCCGAAGAGGAAAAGAACGACGCCCGCTTTGTGGCGACGCTCGCCAAGCTTGGCGATGCCTATGTGAACGATGCGTTCTCTGCGGCGCATCGGGCGCACGCCACGACCGAGGGCTTGGCGCACCGGCTGCCCGCATTTGCCGGGCGTGGGATGCAGAAGGAACTGGAAGCGCTGTCGCGCGTTCTGGAAAAACCTCAGCATCCGGTCGTCGCCATCGTCGGCGGTGCCAAGGTTTCGTCGAAGCTTGCGCTGCTCGAGAACCTAATCACCAAGGTCGACGCGCTTGTGATCGGCGGCGGTATGGCGAACACGTTTTTGAAGGCGCAAGGGTTCCCGATCGGGAAGTCGCTGCACGAACCCGCGCTGCTGGACAAGGCGCGAGAGATTATGGCGAAGGCGAAGGCGCTCGACTGTACGATCGTGCTGCCGAGCGACGGCGTGGTCGCCAAGGAATTCAAGGCGATGGCGGCATGCAAGACGCTGCCGATCGCCGAGACGCCCGAGGACGGCATGATCCTCGACATCGGCTCGGACTCGATTGCGGCGATTGCGGCGCAGCTTGAGACGGCGAAGACGGTCGTCTGGAACGGGCCCGTTGGCGCGTTCGAAACGCCGCCGTTCGACAACGGGACAAGCGCCGTGGCACGCCACGTCGCGATGCTGACGAAAGTCGGCGCGATGGTCTCGGTCGCAGGCGGCGGCGACACGCTGGCGGCGCTCGCGCACGCCGGCGCAGAGGACGACTTCACGTACTGCTCGACGGCGGGCGGTGCATTTTTGGAATGGCTCGAAGGACGCGAGCTGCCCGGCGTGAAAGCGCTTGCGGCGTGATGGGAGAGAAACGATGAGCGAATTGGAAAAGAACGCGCGGAAGATGGTGGCACCTGGCAAAGGCCTCCTGGCGGCCAACGAAAGCACGGCGACCATCAAAAAGCGCTTCGATGCGATCAGCACGGAGTCGACGGAGACCAGCCGGCGCGACTATCGCGAGTTGATGTTCCGCACCGGTGCGATGCGCGAGTTCATCTCCGGCGTCATTCTTTATGACGAGACGATCTGGCAGGACGCGGCCGACGGCACACCGCTGGTCAAGATCATCACCGACGCGGGTGCTCTGCCCGGTATCAAGGTCGACGAAGGCACCGAAATGCTGCCCGGTTCGCCGAAGGAGCTGATCACGAAGGGCCTCGACGGCCTTTCGAAGCGGCTGCCGAAATATTACGAGCGCGGCGCGCGGTTCGCGAAGTGGCGTGCGGTGATCGACATCAGCGACGGCATTCCGACCTACAACTGCATTCATGCGAACGCACACGCATTGGCGCGTTATGCGGCGCTTTGCCAACAAGCGAACATCGTGCCGATCGTCGAACCTGAAGTCCTGATGGATGGTGAGCACGACATCGACCGCTGCTACGACGTGACGGAGTGGGTGCTGAAGGAGACGTTCGACGAACTCTATGCCGCCGACGTAAAGCTCGAAGGCATGGTGCTGAAACCTAACATGGCGATAGCGGGCAAGAAGTCTGCGAAGCGCGCGTCGGTCGCGGAAGTCGCGGAGAAGACGGTCAAAATGCTGAAGAATTGCGTACCGCCGGCGGTGCCGGGCATCGCGTTCCTTTCCGGCGGACAGTCGGACGAAGAGGCTACGGCGCATCTCGACGCGATGAACAAGATGGGACCGCTGCCCTGGGCACTGACGTTCTCCTATGGCCGGGCGCTGCAGGCCGCGCCGCAGAAGGCTTGGGGCGGCAGAAAAGAAAACGTCGCCGCCGCGCAGCGTGCCTTCGCGCATCGCGCGCGCATGAACGGCCTCGCTGCGCTCGGCAAATGGGTGCAGGGCTTGGAAAAAGAAGCGGCGTAGGAGGCTCGCGGCAACGTTAAGGCGTGCTATATTTCAGTCATGACCGAGGACGACATCCACCGAGGACTTGCCCGAATTGCCGTCTTGGAGATCGGCAAGAAACATGTCGCGTCTGCGTCCGTGAAGCCGGATGTCGACTTCGACGAGGGCGAGGCTCTCGAAATCCTTGTCATACTGAAACCTGAGGCTCCGAGCGTGTCGGGCAAGATCTACACGTCGATACTCCTGAAAGCCTACGACTTCCTCCATGCCCAAAAGGACAAGCGGAGGCCAAGCATTGCGCTTGAACGTTTGGCAGCGCCGGTAACTTCAACCGCGAAATGATCGCTCCGCAAGATTTGCTCACACACGCAGAGGAACTGCTCACGCCTGGACGGAGAGGCGCGCCACTTCAAGTGAACCTGCGCCGTGCGATCTCAGCGTCCTACTACGCGCTATTCCACCAACTGTTGGCCGATGCCACCGATAGCCTTGTCGGAAGAACAAAGAGGGCAGAGCCACCATACGGGATAGTTTATCGCGCATTCGAGCACGGCCGTATGCGTGATCGTGCTACTCGCGCGATCAACCTTTCGGCGAGGTCCGCGACCAGGCTTGGTATTGCCGCATTCTCCGACACGCTTCGCAACGGCGCAGCCATCTTCGTCGCGCTGCAAGCCGAGCGACACAAAGCAGACTACGATCCGCACTACCGTCCCAGTTTGGAGACGGCGCGCGCGCAGATAGAAGCAGCGCGCAATGCGATCGGCAACTTTGCTGCGGCAGATAAAGCCGAATACCAGCTGCTCTTGATCTTACTACTGTTCGAATTGCGAGATTGAGATCTCGCATGCGCTGCCGCCTCTATCTCATCACGCCACCCAAGCTCGACGTGTCGTTCGATGACGCGTTGAGCCGCGCGCTTGGCGCCGGTGATGTCGCGTCACTGCAGCTGCGCCTGAAGGACGTCCCGGACGACGAGGTGCTGCGCACGGGCGAGCGGCTGATGCGGATCGCGCAGGCGCGCGATGTAGCGTTCATCCTCAACGACCGGCCGGACCTTGCGAAGAAGCTTGGCGCGGACGGTGTGCATGTGGGGCAAGAGGATGCGCCCTATGCGGAAGCGCGCGCGCTGCTTGGGCCGGGCAAGGTCGTCGGCGTGACGTGTCACAACTCGCGCCACCTTGCGATGGAGGCGATTGAGGCGGGCGCGGATTATGTCGCGTTCGGCGCGTTCTATCCGACCACGACCAAGGACGCGAAGGCGCAAGCGGAGCCTGAGATCCTGACCTGGTGGCAGGAGATCATGGAGGCGCCGTGCGTCGCGATCGGCGGCATCACCGTCCTAAACGCGTTGCCACTGGTCGAGGCGGGGGCCGACTTCCTTGCGGTCGCCACCGGTGTTTGGGGCCACGAACAAGGGCCCGAAGCCGCCGTTCGCGCCTTCAACCATATCTTCGAAAACGCTGCGAAAGAGCGCACTTCGCGCGGTTGAACGGGTTCGGGGTGCCTGATAGGTTCCGCGCCCAATCGCAAGGGCGGCCAAGAACCGCCCTTTCTCATTTGTGAAACGAAGTCCTCCCCCATGAAAGTTGCAGGCAACGAAGTCAAACCGGGCGCGGTGATCGAGCACGACGGCTCGCTTTGGGTCGCGGTGAAGACGCAAGCGGTGAAGCCCGGCAAGGGCGGCGCCTACAACCAGGTCGAGCTCAAGAACCTGTTCGACGGCCGCAAGCTGAACGAACGTTTCCGCTCTGCCGAGTCCGTCGAGCAGATCGAACTCGATTTCAAGCCGTACACGTTCCTGTTCGCGGCCGGCGACATGCTGACGTTCATGGACAAGGAAACGTTCGACCAGATCGAGATCGCGGCCGACTTCGTTGGCGAGCGTGCGGGCTTCCTGACCGACGGCATGGACGTAAAGGTCGAAAGCTATGAAGGCCGGCCGATCAGCGTGCAGTTGCCGTTGCAAGTCGTGCAGACCGTCGTCGAGGCCGATCCGGTCGTGAGGGGCCAAACGGCCGCGTCGTCCTACAAGCCCGCGAAGCTTGAGAGCGGTTTGCGCGTGATGGTGCCGCCGTTCATCGAGACGGGCACGCGCATCGTGGTTGCGACCGAAGACTCCTCTTACGTGAAGCGCGCGGATTAGATGGCTATCACCACGCCGCTGATGAATGTGATGGTCGCCGCCGCGCGCAAAGCCGGCAAGGCGATCGTCCGCGACTTCGGCGAACTTGAGAAGCTTCAGGTGTCGCGCAAAGGGATCGCCGATTTCGTGACGAAGGCCGATACGAAGGCCGAGCGCGTCCTGCACGACGAGTTGCTGCGCACACGTCCGCACTACAGCTTCGTCATGGAAGAAGGCGGCACGATCGAAGGCCCTGACAAGACGCACCGCTGGTACATCGACCCGATCGACGGAACGACGAACTTCCTGCATGGCCTGCCGCATTTTGCCATTTCGATCGCGCTGGAGCGCGAGGGGCAGCTGGTTGCGGGGCTCGTCTTCAATCCGATCACGGACGACATGTTCATCGCCGAGAAGGGCAAGGGTGCCTGGCACAACGAGACGCGCCTTCGGGTCTCGGGCCGGCGCGAGATGAACACGGCCTTGGTCGCGACGGAAGATTCCTCCTACGTGAAGCGCGCGGATTAGATGGCCATCACCACGCCGCTGATGAATGTGATGACCGCGGCAGCGCGCAAGGCCGGCAAGGCGATCGTTCGCGACTTCGGCGAACTCGAGAAGCTGCAGGTTTCGCGCAAGGGCATCGCCGATTTCGTGACCAAGGCCGACACGAAGGCCGAGCGGGTCCTGCACGACGAGT
>JANNEL010000581.1:0-1878 GCA_031378595.1 Alphaproteobacteria bacterium | reverse complement strand
CGCCCAGCCGTGAGGAAACGGCAGCGGCCGGCACGGCCGCCCGCCGCTCTTTTTTAACCACCGGGCGCCGGCGAAGGTACTTGACGTTCCCTCTGCAAATTCCCAAATCGTCAGCCGCCGAAATTCCAGCCACTTGGGTTTCGGTCGTGGGACTCGGCCCCTCAGGGGCGAGGCGCCATAGGTTGCACATCGTTTGGGCTTAGGGGTGTGTGAATTTGTCGGGGTTCCGATCGCCTGCGCGGCCCCACGCGCGACCGCGCCCCCCCCTTGCGCGCCGAGCGGCGCGGTTACGCCCTTGCGGTCCGGCCGGTGCAACGTTGGCACCGCTTCTGAGGACGAGCCCTTCAGGAGCATTCGAAGGGAGGTTCGCAAGATGTCGTCGTCCGCGGCAACCGCATGTCAGCCGGATCCAACGCTGCTGTCGCATGCCGGCGCGACGTTCGCATCCACCGGCGCGCTGGCGCTGTTCATGTTCGGCGCGCCCGTGCTGTGGGCACCGCCTATTGCGGTGATTGCGATGTTGATGGGCCGTCCTTCGACAAGCGAAGGAAATGCACATGACGATCAAGAGACTGCTGAAAAACAAAGGGGCCTACGTACCATCGACACCGTTGCACGCAACAGTGCGCGACGTGATCAAGAAGCTCGACCTCGACGACGCGGGAGCGCTGGTGGTCACGGACGACGACCAGCGCATTCTAGGCCTGATCTCCGAGCGCAACATCGTTCGGGCGTTGCAGATACATGGGACGGCTGCGGTCGACCTACCGGTGCACCAAGTCATGTCCCAGGTCGTGCATAGTTGCGACGTCAACGAACCGCTGTCGAACGTCCTTGAACTCATGGATCGGCATCAAATTCACCACGTTCCGATAACCGCGAACGGCAATCTGTGCGGCATCATCAACATGCTGGACGTGGTGAAGTATCGGCTTGAAGAGATCCACAACGAAGCCGAGGCGCTCAAGGCCTACGTCGCGGGTTCCAGATAAGCGAGGGCACGATGATGACATCCTCGATCGACCGATTCCTCGCGCCGGCACTGGTTGTGGCGGCGTTTACCGCACTCGCCTGGTTTACGGGCGGGGCGGCAATGGCCATCGCGATGGGTGCCATGGTGATGCTTTTGCTTCTCGTTCAAATGGGGGCGGCTCTTGACGACGAGACGCGGCCTTCCCACATCGGCGCCGCCGGGCTCCTCAACTGCCGCCCGGCTCGTTCGTCGTCCGGATTGCTCGCGCGGGGAACACGGCCATGATTGAGATGACCGCACACATGGCGGGGTCCGCCCCGAAACCGTCTCTCCAGGGGGCGCGCTTGGCCGCCCGCGCGCGCAGCGAGGTCGGGCAAGCCCCTGTGCCAGACCGCCCTTTGCCTCGGACGCAGGACGAGCCGCAACGGCCATGCGAGGCGCCCCCGCGCTGGCCACGGGTGTTTCCGGGCCTCTGACCGAACGGGCATCCCGTGGCCGGCGCATGATTTCAGCAACGCAAGGAGGAACAAAAACCATGTCACTCTTTTCGATCAATCCGTTCGAGGCGGCGCTCGATTTTCAGCGCGCGCTCGACAGCCTGCGCGACAGCGGATGGTTCGACCTGTCGCCCTCGGGACGCGGCGCCTTTCCGCCGCTGAACGTCTTCAGCAAGGGCGACGACATCGTCGTGATCGCCGAAGCGCCGGGCGTCCACAAGGCCGACCTCAGCGTCGAAGCCAAGGGCAACACCGTGCGGGTGTCCGGCACCAAGACGGTGACCTATGGCGAACGCGCGAGCCTGCACCGGCGCGAGCGTGGCGAGGGGCGCTTCGACCGCACGATTACGTTGCCCGTCGAAATCGACGCCGACCGCGTCAAGGCGGAGTTCCGCGACGGTGTGCTGG
>JANNEL010000296.1:0-3495 GCA_031378595.1 Alphaproteobacteria bacterium | reverse complement strand
GAAACCAAGACCGTCGACGTCGTCTTCAAGATCGAAGAGGGCCCGCGCGTCTATATCGAACGCATCAACATCGTTGGGAATACGCGAACACTCGACAAGGTGATCCGCCGCGAAATCCGTTTGGTCGAAGGCGACGCCTTCAACCGCGTTCTCATCAACCGCTCGCGCTCGCGCATCCGCGGCCTCGGCTTCTTCAAGAAAGTCGAAATCAACGAAGAGCCAGGCTCTTCGGGCGACCGCACGGTCCTAAACGTCGAAGTCGAAGAACAATCGACGGGTGAGTTCTCGATCAGCGCCGGCTTCTCGTCCGCCGACAACGTCGTCGGCGCCGTGAGCTTGACAGAAAAGAACTTGCTAGGCCGGGGTCAGTTCCTGCGTCTGCAGGTCTCCGTGTCGAGCATACGCCAACAGGTCGACCTGCGTTTCACGGAACCGTACTTCCTCGACCGCAACATGTCGGCCGGCTTCGACCTTTACAACACGCACTCCGTCTACAGTGAATCGGATTACGAGGCCGACATACGCGGTATCGGTTTGCGCCTTGGCTTCCCGCTGTCGGAATACGGCCGGTTGGGCCTGCGCTACACGCTGCGCCAGGACGACATTCAGTCGACCAACACTCTGTATCAGTCGCCGGGCGTGACGACGTTATCGTTGGTCGGCTTTACCTACGCGTACGACGAAAAGGACGACCCGATTGAACCGAAGAACGGCTTCGATCTGACGTGGAGCGGCGACGTTTCGGGCCTGGGTGGCGACAAGAAGTATCTCAAGACTGAGTTGAGCTCGAATTGGTACAAGCGCCTGTGGTTCGACGATCTCATTCTGAACGTGGCGGCCACCGCGGGCTACATCGTGGCCTATGGCGACGAAACGCTGGAATTGAACGATCGCTTCTTTAAGGGCGGCGGATCGTTCCGCGGCTTCAAGACCTCGGGCATCGGTCCGCGTGACATCGCGCCGGACGCCGGAACGCCGCCATCGGTCGGTGGTGAAATGTACGCCATCGGCACGGTCGAACTTCGCTTCCCGAACTTTTTGCCGGAAGAACTTGGCATCAAAACGGCGCTGTTCACCGATTTTGGTACCGTCGGCATGGTCCAAGACAAGCCCGTTTGCGATAACGACGGTCTCAACAACAACGACATCTGCATCGTGGACGATATGTCACTGCGGGCTTCGGCAGGTGTCAGCGTGTACTGGAATTCCCCATTCGGACCGGTGCGCCTTGATTTCTCCCAAATTTTGAACAAAGAACAGTATGACCAAACCGAGTCCTTCCGCTTCAGCGCTGGTACGAAGTTTTAGGTCCGCTCCAGGAGTTGCCATCACATGAAGACGCCTAAGGCCCTGTGGGCCGCCGCCGCATTCGCGGCAGTAACGCTAATGCTTGGAACCGTTGCCTCGTCGGCGCAGCCAGTTCCCGCCAAACCGCCTGTCGCCGGCGCGAAGCCCGTCGCTGCAACGGGCAAAGCCCCGACCGCTGTTATCCTGTTCCTCGATCGCGGCACCGTCCTTCGCCAGTCGTCGGTCGGCAAAGACATGTACGCGCAGGTCGAAGGCCTCGCGAAAAAGATGGAGGCCGAGTTCTCGCCGGAGAACAAAAAGCTGCAAACCGACGTCCAGGCGCTCCAGGCTCAGGCCGCTGTTCTCTCGCCCGAAGTCCGCCAACAGAAGGTCAAGGATCTGGAAGCCCGCCGCGCGGCATTCCAAAAGAAGGTCCAAGATCGCCAGGCAGCGATCCAAAACGGTCTCGGCACGGCACGCACACAGGTCGAGAAGGCGCTCGGGCCCATTCTTGAAAAAATTATGGTTGAGCGCGGGGCAAACCTCTTGCTCGATCGTGGTCTTGTCGTACTCGGCGCAACCGATCTCGACGTGACCGCATCAGTCATTCAGCGTTTGAACACATCGCTTCCCAAGGTCGTGGTGACCCCGGTAGCACCCAAAGCGCCGGCGAAACCCGCTGGGGCCAAGCCGAACGGCTAATTGGAGGAATGAGAGTTATGTTGACGAAGAAGCTCTGGGTCGGCGCCGCGATGGCGGTTGCTGCGCTTGCATTCGGCGCGCTGAGCGCCACTGCCCAACCCCTACCGGCGAAGCCCGCTGCTGCAACTGCGGCCAAGCCCGCAGCGACAGGAAAAGCGCCCGCCGCAGTGATCCTGTTTTTGGACCGTGGTACGGTTCTCCGCCAGTCGTCGGTCGGCAAGGACATGTACGCCCAAGTCGAAGGGCTGGCGAAAAAGATGGAAGCCGAGTTCTCGCCAGAGAATAAGAAGCTCCAGGCTGACGTCGGCGAGTTCCAAAAGACCGCGCAGATGATGAAGCCGGAAATCCGCGCCGCGAAGATCAAGGAACTGGAAGCACGTCGCGCGGGGTTCCAAAAGAAGGTCCAGGATCGCCAAGCGGCCATCCAAAACGGCCTTGGTACCGCGCGCACGCAGGTTGAAAAGGCGCTTGGCCCTATCCTTGAAAAGATCATGGTCGAACGTGGATCGAACTTGCTGCTCGATCGCGGCCTCGTCGTGCTGGGTGCAACCAGCCTCGACGTGACGACGGTCGTCATTCAGCGCCTGAATACGGCGCTTCCAAAGGTTACCGTCACGCCGGTGGCCCCGAAGGCTGTTGCGAAGCCCGCTGGCGCCGCGAAGCCACCAGGCTAGCCTCAAGGTCGGCAGGGGCGCGTCGGCCCTTGATATTCCCGAACCGAAGTCGGATAGAGGGCCGGGCTCAACCAGAGTCCGGCCTGTTATTTTGACCGATGGCTGACCCGCGCTTCTACGACAATGAAGGCCCTTTCACGCTCGCTCGCATCGCCGAGCTGACGGGTGGGAAGGTCGCGCGCGATACAGGCCTTTCGATCGCTGATCTGGGCGCCCTCGATAGCGCCGGCCCCTCACACGTTTCCTATTGCGAAGGGGTCAAGTTTCGAGGCGCCCTCGAACGCACGAAGGCTGGCGCCGTCCTCGTCGGTGAAGCGTTCGCGGCAAGTGTGCCGGCATCCGCCGTCGCAATCGTGTGCGCTCAACCGGCAATGGCTTTCGCCAAGGTCGCAGTCGCGCTCTACCCCAACGCTGGCCTGTTATGGCCGGTATCAAAGCCACCCGTTCAAAACATCGCCCCCTCCGCGCGGGTCGGGGAGGGCACGGTGATCGCGCCTGATGTCTTCATCGGCGAAGGCGCCGAAATCGGCAACGACTGCATCGTTGGCCCAGGCACCGTGATCGGACGGGGCGTTCAGATCGGCCACAAAGCCCTACTGGGCTCCCAGGTCACGATAACACACACGTTAATGGGCGATCGCTGCATCGTTCACGCTGGCACCCGCATCGGCCAAGACGGGTTCAGCTTCGTGAGCGGGCCTTCGGGACACTTCAAGGTGCCCCAACTCGGCCGTGTGATCATCCAAGACGACGTCGAAATCGGCGCGAACGCAACGTTCGATCGCGGGTCTTTGGCAGATACCGTGATCGGCGAAGGCACCAAATTCGACAA
>JANNEL010000290.1:0-3967 GCA_031378595.1 Alphaproteobacteria bacterium | reverse complement strand
GCCGAAATCATCGCCGCCGTCGAAGCCCATTTTTCACACAGCCAAGAACTCAAAGGCCTGCATGCGCTCGTCACCGCAGGCCCGACCCATGAACCGATCGATCCCGTGCGCTTCATCGCGAACCGGTCGTCGGGCAAGCAGGGATACGCGATCGCGGGCGCCCTCGCAAACCTCGGCGCCACGACGACACTCGTCTCCGGCCCCACGAACCTCAGCGCCCCACGCGGCGTGAAATTCGTGAAAGTCGAAACCGCGCATCAAATGCTGGCCGCCTGCGAAAGCGCCTTGCCCGCAGACGTCGCCGTCTGCGCGGCAGCGGTCGCCGATTGGCGCGTCGACCATGCCGCCAATCAGAAGATCAAGAAAGGCAACGGCGGCCTGCCCACGCTGACGCTCGTCGAAAACCCCGACATCCTGCACACGCTCTCGACGTTGAGCGCAAAACGCCCCCGCCTCGTCGTCGGCTTTGCCGCCGAAACCGAAAAGGTGATCGAGCACGCGAAAGCAAAGCGTCAACGAAAGGGCTGCGATTGGATTGTCGCCAACGACGTCTCGCCCGCGACCGGCGTCATGGGCGGCGACGACAACACCGTTCACATCATCTCGGCGACCGGCACCGAAACCTGGCCGAAGCTCGCGAAAGGCGAAGTCGCATCGCGCCTCGCGCAAAAAATAGCAGCCCATCTGAAGGGAGCGCGCGCGTGAGCGACGTCGCCATCGAAGTCCTGACACTGCCGCACGGCCGCGGCCTTAACCTGCCCGCACGCGCCACCGCAGGCGCCGCTGGGGCCGACCTCGTCGCTGCGGAAGAAGCGACCATCGCGCCGGGAAGCGTCCACGCGGTCGCAACCGGCATCGCGCTCGCCATTCCCGAAGGCTACGAAGGCCAAGTCCGCCCCCGCTCCGGCCTGGCGCTCAAGCACGGTGTCACCGTGTTGAACGCACCAGGCACCATCGACGCCGACTACCGCGGCGAGGTGAAGGTGATCCTGATCAACCACGGTAGCGTTCCGTTCCGCATCGCCCGCGGTGACCGCATCGCCCAATTGGTCGTCGCCCCCGTCACCGCCACGCGCTTCGAACGTGTTGAAGCGTTGACCGACACCGCGCGCGGAACCGGCGGCTTCGGCTCCACCGGCGTGAAAGGAGGCTAGCCCCATGCTCCGCCTCTCCCGCAAAGCAATCCTGGCGCTTGAAGCCGTCGTCGATATCGCCTGCAACTCGCGGCCCGAGCCCGTGCAGTCGAAAGAGATCACGCGCCGTCAAGGCGTGCCGCATCGCTATCTCGAACAGGTGATGCAAGCGCTGGTCCGCTCCGGCGTGCTCAAAGGCGTACGCGGCCCCCGCGGCGGCTACCGTCTGGCGCGCGAGCGCCGCCGCATCACCGCGGGCGAGATCGTGCGCATCGTGGCCGAACTCGAGGTCGCCGACGAACCGCCCTTGAACGGCTCCTCGCCGATCGGCGAAACGATTGTGCGCCCCGCCATCGAAGCCATCCACAACGACCTGATGCGCCAGCTCGACGCGATCTCGGTGGAGGACCTCTGCCGCCGCGCCGAAGAAAAAGGCCTCGCAGACCCCTTGGGCGCCCGCGCCGATTTTGCGATATAAGTTGCATGACATCACACCCCATCCCTCACTGTCATGGTCCGCGAAGGCGGACCACCCACGACTTTCTTTCGCAGTCTTAGTCGTGGATGGTTCGCCTTCGCGAACCACGACATTTCGGAGGTTGGCTTGCAACGAACACTAAAAGGAACCCACCAATGAGCAAAACCCCCGGCCGTGGCCGCGTCTATGACTCGATCACCGAGACCATCGGCGACACGCCGCTCGTGCGCCTGAACCGCGTCGCGAAGGAAGCGGGCGCCGTCGCCGAAATCCTGTTGAAGCTCGAGTTCTTCAATCCGATGGCAAGCGTCAAGGATCGCATCGGCGTCTCGATGATCGAAGATCTGGAAAGCCGCGGCCTGATCAAGCAAGGCACCACGCTGATCGAACCCACGTCCGGCAACACCGGCATCGCGCTCGCGTTCGTTGCCGCCGCGAAAGGCTACCCGCTCATTCTCGTGATGCCGGAATCGATGTCGGTCGAACGCCGCAAGATGCTCTTGATCCTCGGCGCCAAACTCGAACTCACACCCGCCGCCCAAGGCATGCGTGGCGCCGTCGCCCGCGCGAACGAACTGCAAAAAGAAATCCCGAACTCCATCATTCCGCAGCAATTCGAAAATCCGTCGAACCCCGCGGTCCACCGCCGCACCACGGCCGAAGAAATCTGGAACGACACGGCGGGCAAGGTCGATGCGGTGGTCTCCGGCATCGGCACCGGCGGCACGATCACGGGCGTCGGCACCGTCCTGAAAAAGCGCAAACCAGGCTTGAAGATGATCGCAGTCGAACCGGAAGACAGCGCCATCCTCTCCGGACGCCAACCCGGCCCGCACAAAATTCAAGGTATCGGCGCTGGCTTCATCCCGGCCATCCTGGATCGCGAAGTGATCGACGAAATCATCACGATCAGCAACGAGACCGCCTTCGCGACGGCGCGCAAAGTGGCCAAACTCGAAGGCATCCCTGCCGGCATCTCCTCCGGCGCCGCGATCGCCGCGACACTCGAAATCGCAACTCGCAAAGACTGGGCCGGCAAAACGATCGTCACGATCATCCCGTCCTTCGCCGAACGCTACCTCTCCACCGCTCTGTTCGACGGACTCTGATCTACCGCCGCAAGCCCGCAGCCATCGGCAACGATGGCGCGGCTTCGACGGTCGTGTGCAGCATCGGGAACTGCCGCGCCGCGTGGATGAGTTCGTTCTCGATCGGGTCGGCGCTGCCTTCGCTAATCGGAAAGCGCCGGAGCGCACGCAGGTCGTCGCGCGCGACCTGCATCCGGCCGTCGTTCACCCCACCCTCTCGCCGCCGCGCTACCGCAACCCCCGCGCTGAACGCCGTCTGATGCGACGCCTTCACAAGTTGCGTCTCCGGCGCGAACTCCGACAGAAAGATCGTCTTAATCCCGGGCCCGCTCTGCAGCCCCACAACATTGAACGCTTTGCCGTCTTCGGTCGCCAAGAACGAAGGCATCGAAGGGGTATCGAACAAGATGACCGCGCAAGCACCACCGAGCTGAAACGCATACCCGCTGCGCACGACGAACGAACGCGCCACTGCGCCTGGCGTCAAGTGCGGAACCAATTCGCACGCCACATGCTGCAAACCGTGCGGCGTCTCTTGCGCGTGCACGACAAGCAGCGAACGCATCGCGTGTCCGCCGTTCGGATCGCGCGTGCTGTCGTTCCGCTCCCGCGCGACGATGTCGTAAAGCCCGCAGTACTCGGCGGACAAGCGGCTGAGGTAACGCCCGCCGGCGTTCCCATAGAGCGCATGCTGCATCATTTGCGCCAGACTGTCGGAAGGCACGATCATCGGCGGCGGAGGCGCTGGCGCATGCGCCACATCCTCGTCAGGCTCCGCAATCGGCGCCGACTCAATCCCGAGCTTCGACTGCAACTCCATCAAATCGGCCGCCGGAAATCCCATCTCGGCAATACCGGAGGCAACAAGAGCGCTCTTCAATTCCTGTGCCCAAGCGCGCGTGATGAAGGGCGCCGAGAACCCCGTCTTCCCCTCGACGATATAGCGCTGCATCAGCCGCTGTTTCTGCTGGAAGCCGAGGCCCGACCGCTTGCCGCCAAAAGCCGCTTTCTCCGCGATCCAATCCGGATGCACGAGCCGAAGCGCCCGCGCCGCCTGCGTCAGCGCCCACAATTCCGCATAATCTTCGCGCCGCGCGCGAAGATACCGGTCGCTTTTCTTGTGTGAAGCGAGCGCCGTTCCGGGCGACGGGTGCACGCGCTCAAAATTGGTCGAGAACTCGCCCTTACTCATCCTGCCCCCCGGCCCCAAGGATTGAGATAACCGAGAACGCACGCGACACGCAATTCGCAAAAGCGCGCAACACGCA
>JANNEL010000265.1:0-2089 GCA_031378595.1 Alphaproteobacteria bacterium | reverse complement strand
CGTCGGATTGCGAGGTTGGGGCAAAAAATGCCCGCGAGCGTTCTTTCCTGGTTTGGGGCGACAGCCACGCGCGGGTGGTGGCGTCGACGGTCGCGCAGATCGCGGAAGAGCAGGGCTCGAAAGGCTTGGTGGTGTTTCGCGGCGGATGTGCACCGTTGTTGAGGCGCCCTGGCAGCCCGTCCAACATGCGCGTTTGCGCGAAGACGGCGAGTTTGGTCGAAACGTTGCTGCAGGGCCCAGGCTATCAAAACGTGGTGCTGGTCGCGCGCTGGGCTAACTACGCGGAAGGCGGCGGCTATCGCAACGGCAAGTGGTACAAGGCTGCGTTCGATCAGGGCGACGTGTCCAAGAACAGGGCTGCATTCTCGGCTGCCCTGACGGCGACAGTCGATTCGATCTTGGCGTCCGGCCGCACGGTCACGATCGTCGGACCCGTGCCCGACCTGAAATTGAACCCGCCGGACACAATCATCCGCGCGATGATGCATGGCGAAAAGGCGAACGTGCGCGCGACCTTCGCCGACTTCCAGGCGCGGCAGATCGCCGTGTTACCGCTGTTGCAGCGGTTGTCAAAGCGGCCTGGTGTGCGCGTCGTCTATCCGCACGAAAGTCTGTGCGATGCGGCGATCTGCCAGACGGTAGACGGCGCAATGCCGCTCTACAGCGACGACAACCATTTGGGTGTGAACGGCGTGGCGTTGATCCGGCATGAGCTTGAGGCCGCAATTGCACCCGCGACGAAGGCCGATGTATCTGAGCGTTCAACGCAATGACGCTTGCCCGGCCATGACGACATAAGAAATGACGAAGCCGCCAGCACACGCCGCCGACCTCACTTACCGCCCCGATATAGACGGGCTCAGGGCTATTGCCGTCGGTATCGTCGTGCTGTTTCACGCGCGGCTTGGCCTCTTTCCGGGCGGGTACACCGGCGTCGACGTTTTCTTTGTCATCTCAGGGTTTTTGATTTCGTCGATCATCTGGCGCGAGCTCGGCACGGGTACTTTCACGATCGCGGGGTTTTACGAGCGCCGGATCCGGCGCATCTTTCCGGCGCTGGCGGTCATCCTTCTGGTCACGCTGGTGCTTGGCGCGTGGCTGTTCGCGCCGCAGGACTATTTCATGCTTGGCCGCTCGGCGTGGGCGACGGCTACGTTCTTTTCGAATTTCCATTTCAACAGCCAATCCGGCTATTTCGCGCCTGACGCGGAGACGCAGCCGCTCCTGCACACGTGGTCGCTCGCCGTCGAAGAGCAGTTCTATCTTGTGGCGCCGTTCTTCCTCATGCTGCTCGCGCGCATGCAGAACCGGTACCGCATCTTGTTGTTCCTGGCGCTGTTTGCCGCCTCGCTTGCAGTGTCGTCGGTCGGCGCGTTCGACGAGAGCAAGGCGGCGTTCTATCTGCCGCATTCGCGCGCGTTCGAGTTGATGATGGGCATGGCGCTTGTGATCGGGCTCGCCCCCAAATGGCCGAACGATGCGGTGCGCGAGGCGGGTGCATTCGTTGGGTTCGCGATGATCTTGGGCGCGGCGTTGCTTTATTCCGACGCCACGCCGTTCCCGGGCCTTGCGGCGCTGATCCCATGCGTGGGGACTGCGCTGCTCATCAGCACGGCAGCGGAGCGGCCGACGACGGTCTCGCGCGTGCTGTCGGTTGCGCCGGTCGTGATGGCCGGCAAGATTTCTTACTCACTTTACCTTTGGCACTGGCCGCTGTTCGTGTTCGCGGAATACGAATATGGCGAGCGGTTGCCGCTGAGCTATCGCATCGGGCTGATCGCGCTCGCGGTGGGTCTCTCGTTCGTGACCTATTGGTTTGTCGAGCAGCCTGCGCGGCGGCGGACGCCGGCGGTCTCGCGGCGCGCGGTGATCGGTGGCGGGTTGGCCGTGATGGCGGCGGTGGCGGCGCTGTCGCTAGGCGTGATCCGCACGACAGGCTGGCCGCAGCGGCTTAGTCCCGACGTGGCGGCGTTTGCTGAGCTGGTTCGAAAATCCAGGGTCACGATCCCTTGCCCGGACGCCAAGGAATCCGAAAGTTTGCCCGGATGCCACATCGGCGCAAAGCAAGCGGCGGCGACGTTCCTGTTGT
>JANNEL010000214.1:0-4270 GCA_031378595.1 Alphaproteobacteria bacterium | reverse complement strand
TCCGCTTTCGCCATCTGTTGGTACACACCAGCGTTCTTGCTTCCGAATTGCCGCGCCAGCTTGTCAGGCTCAACCAAGCGATCCTGGCCAAGCTGGACGAACTGGATGGCGAAGCGCTGCGGAACCGGCCGCACGTGCGCGCAAAGTATCTGTTCGGCGCGGCGGAATACAAGGCCGGCATCGATTGTCTAGTGCGAGCAAGCCTGCTGCGCTCCCAAGCCTCTCAGTTCGAAGAAGCGATCGGATATCTGAACGAAGCCAAGACCAAGCTCGGTCTCGTTACGAGCGAAGAGACTCGGTTCGAGTTGGAACTCAGAATTCAAGCTCAACTCGGCGCTGCATGGATCCAGCTAAAGAATTTTGCTGCACCGGAAGTGGCGGCGGCGTACGACCGGGCCCAGCAACTGAGCGCGCTGATCAGGAAGAGCGCGAGCGAGGAAGAATTCACTGCCCTCTGGGGTGTGTGGTCGAACCGATTGGTCGGCGGACAGGTCCGCAAGGGCGTCGAACTCGGTCGCGCGCTGACGTCGATCGCACAGACTCTAAAAGCGCGCCACCTCGCGGTGCTTGCGAACGCGGCCGAGTTGGTGACCGCAACGATTGCAGGCGATCTTGCAAACGCCCGGCGCCACGTCGACTTTTTGGACCGCAACGACGACCCCTCCGACATCCACCAAGCGGTCACCTACGCGATAGACCCGAAGTCGCTTTGCCTGCTCTACGCTGCGCATGCATCGTGGCTCCGGGGCGAGTTCGAATACAGCTGCGAAAGGGCCGAGGAAGCGCTGGCTCATGTGGAAGCGTCGCCATACGAATTCGTGAAGCCTTACGTGATGATTTTCGCCGCAGTGCTCCCGCTTTATGCGGGCCCCTCGCCGCAAGCGCGCGCCTTGTTGGACCGCGCCGTCGCAACCGCCGACCGATTCAACATCGCCTACTGGCAGCTCATCGGCCGGATTTGGCAAAGCGTGGCGACGCTCCGCGAACGGCACGATCCCGAAGCGCTCAATCTGCTCGACAATCTCGTGCATATGTATCGAGCATCCGGCGCGACGTTCTTCATCTCATATCAAGCAGCGCTGAGCGGCCTGAAACTCGTCGAAGCCGGCGAACACGAACGCGGTCTTCGAAACATCGGCATCGCGCTCGATCTGGCCGAAGCAGATACCGAGCGGTTCACTGTTCCGGAGGTTTACAGAATGTGTGCGGCGGCGTACGCGCAATTGGACGGGCCGGATACCGGTAAAGCCGCTCAGCTTCTCAACAAGAGCTTCGCTCTCGCCGAGACGCAGCGTGCGAACGCTTGGATGGTGGCCGGCGCACTGACCGCCAGGCGCTTCGGCATCGATCTGTCGGGGAAGCCGGTGACCGCGGGCTATATCAGCGCGCTGTTGGACCGCGTGGCGGCGGACGGAATGTCGCGAAAGCACCCGTTTTTTCTCGAAGCGCTTGCGAGCCAAAATTAGCTCAAGCGTCGCGGCGTTCCGCGATTCCCAGATCGCCCCCCGTGACTTCCACCAATTGCGACAGCCGTGCGACGTCCAGGATCGCGAGGCGCCGGTGCTTTTGATTGACGATTTTCAACGTCGCAAGATCATTCAGTTCGCGCGTAACGGCCTCGCGGTGGGTGCCGATCCGATTTGCAAGATCGGCGTGCGTGGGTGCCGGGTCGATAATGGCGGTATTAGCCGTGACGCCCGCCGCAAGGCACAGCCGCATGAGTTCGCAGTGCAACCGGCTGCGCACGTTGAGCGCGCTAAGCTCGAAGATTTTCTCGGTCAACTCCCTGACATGAACCGCAAGTTGGCGCGCCAGCCACAGCGTGACCGTCGGCGAGGTCGTGAGGCAGTCCACGAAGTCGGCCCGGCAGATGACAGACAGCAGCGCGTCGCTTGCCGCGACCACGGTCGCCGACCGGCGCCCGCCGTCCAGGGCCGCATACTCGCCGAACAATGCGCCCCGCGAAATTCTTCGCAGATAGACTTCGCGTCCTTGTGGAGAATAGACGCAAACATCGAACTCGCCTTCCATCACACAATAGACATCGCCGCCGTCGGACCCGTGGTCGATGACGATCTGTCCCTTGCGCACGCGCATGTGACGAACGCGGCCATCGATGCGCTGGCGAACATCCGGTTCCAGATGATCGAGGAATCCGCCCGCGTCCTTGATCTGGGGAAACACCACGCCGAAAGCTCCCACGTAGGCGTGAACGAGATCTGCTGCTAATTGCGATTGCATGGGCGGCCTCCGTTCTGCCCGTTTGGGCATCCCATCGCGGACTCCACGCAAACCTGCCTGGTTAGTCTGTGGCAAAACGCATAATCGTTCAACTTAAGTGCCGGTGCGCTGAGGCAAAGGCGGGCGCCCACGGCGTGATTCGCTCGCCGATTGTCCGAAGCAGGTACGAAAACCTCTCCAAAGCGCCGCCCACGCATCAAATATCACGCGCCGGCTGTGCCGCCGGGCACCGCACCAAATCTGCGTTTGTGTGACGCTTCCGGGCTATGGACGGCCCCGGCTCGATGGCCCGTCGTTACCGCCCAAGAAGAACCAAGCGGGTCGTCACTCTGAGAGAAGAACCATCATGTTAACCCGCATTTCGACAACGACGGCGGCATGCGTTCTGTCCGGTTATTGGCTGATGTTTCTTTGGAATATCATCAGTTCGTATCCGATGGCGTAGGCAACCACGAAACACACGGCCTCGCCGGTGACGAAGCGCACGCGACGAACCGGCGAAAGATCACACGCACGGCGTTGGCTTTGGCACAGCCGCACCATCGCAGTCTGCCTAGTGTGAGCGCGCAGTCGTGAGAGATCGAAACGACTGACCTAAGAAACAGGAGGCCCAGTCATGACCAAGTCTTTCGAAGCGCTTGTGCTGCCGGTCGCAGCGTTCATGGTGATCGCGATGTTCGCGAGTGCCATGCTGGGGAGCACCTCGCTCTCGCTCAGCGCCGACAACGGGTGCCAGGAGGCGGGCACACAGGTTAAGCGCATCACCAGCGGTGGGTGTTGGAAATAACCGGTTGTTGCGCCCTTAAAGAATCCCGCCCGCAACCGGGGGCCGGAGAGAAATCTCCGGCCCTAATTCTTCGGCCAAACGCGATAGTGCTCGCGGTACCAAGCAACGAAACGCGGGATGCCTTCGCTGATCGGCGTCTTCGGCTCAAACACCAAATCCCGCCGCGAAGCCTCGATGTCCGCATAGGTCCGCGCCACATCGCCCGGCTGCATCGGCTCGAACTTCACCTGCGCCTTTCGCCCGAGCGCCTTCTCCAGCACCGCAATGAAATCGGTCAGCTTCTCCGACCGGTGGTTACCTAAATTGTAGATTGCATGCGGTGGCGCGGCCGGCGGCTTGCGCGATAACGCCGCCAACACGCCCGCAACGATATCGTCGATGTAGGTAAAGTCGCGCCACATCTCGCCGCCGTTGAACACGGCGATCGGCTCGCCCGCCAAAATCGCGCGCGTGAACAGGAACGCCGCCATATCCGGCCGCCCCCAAGGCCCGTACACCGTGAAGAACCGCAAACCCGTCGCCGGCAGCTTGTAGAGATGCGCGTATGTGTGGCCGATCAACTCGTCGGCCTTCTTCGTCGCCGCATAGAGCGAGTTCGGCTGCTCCGTCTCGTCGTCGATCGAAAACGGCAGCTTCGTGTTGCCGCCATAAACCGACGACGAACTCGCATAGACGAAATGCTGAAGCCCCGCGAGCTTACGCGCCAACTCCAGCATCACGACCTGACCCATCACATTCGACATGACGTAGGTATAGGGATCGGTCAGCGAATGCCGCACCCCCGCCTGCGCCGCCAAATGCACGACATGCGTGACGCCCGGATACTTCGCGGCCAACGCAAACATCGCATCCTTGTCGGCAATATCGATGCGCTCGAACGAGAAGCCCTTCTGCGCCATCAACTTCGCCAGCCGCGCATCCTTCAGCGCCACCTCATAGTAAGCGTTCAGATTGTCGACGCCGACAACCTCATCGTCCCGCGCCAGCAACGCTTGGCACACATGAAACCCGATAAATCCAGCCGCGCCGGTGAGCAGAACCTTCATGCGTCATCACTCCGTAACTGCCGTCTATCCGAAACTGCCGTCTATCCGACGGCGGCGCTGGCGTAAATCCTTAAGACCGGGCAAACTGCCTGCCACACAGGGGATCACCAAGCTGAAACGCAAATTGCTCATAGCCGCAGCCGTCACCGGCCTCATGGGCCTCTCGTACATGGCAGGCGCGGCCCAAAGCGCCGGC
>JANNEL010000191.1:0-1669 GCA_031378595.1 Alphaproteobacteria bacterium | reverse complement strand
GCCGGCGGCGACATTCCCGATCCCAAAGCGAACGAAAAGTACGCGCACAAGCTTCAGTTCCTCGACGAGATGACGGGATACTTCGAGGGGATGAAGAGCAAGCGTACGGCGGCGCGTGTCGTGGTCGGCGATTTGAACGTCGCGCCGCATGAGCATGACGTTTGGAGCCACAAGCAACTTCTGAACGTCGTGAGCCACACCCCGCCGGAGACCGACCGGATGGCGGCGGCCTATGCGGCGCACGACTGGATCGACGTCACGCGTTCGTTCGTGCCCATGGAGCAGAAGGCCTACAGCTGGTGGAGCTACCGCAATCAGGATTGGAAGAAGTCCGACCGGGGGCGGCGGCTCGACCACATTTGGGTGAGCCCGGCGTTGAAAGGGGCGGTGACGCGGCATTCGATTCTGCGCGATGCACGGGATTGGAAGCGGCCGTCGGACCACGTGCCCGTGGTGGCGGAGATTGAGACTTAGCCTTAAGGCCGCTTCACTTGGCTGATCATCACTGTCGATGAGGCGGTCGCGATCAGCTTGCCCGCTTCGTCTTTCAAATCGGCTTCGAGGAAGATCACTGTGCCGCCGCGGCGGACAGTGCGCGCCTCTGCGATGAGGCGGGTCCCGGGTTTGGCTTGGGCGAGGTAGCTCACCTTCATTTCGAGCGTAGGGGTGATTTGGCCCCATTCGATCGTGAGACCGGCTGCGAGCGCGATCACGTCGTCCATCATGGCTGCCGTCATGCCGCCGTGGACGGCGCCGTAGCGGTTGCTGAGCGTTGCCGTCGTGTCGTAGGCGACGCGGACGGCGCCGGCCGCGACGTCCACATCGAGCAGATCTTGGCCCAAGACCACCGACGCCTCGGCACGCCGCTTCAGGATCGCTTGGATGTTCGGTGGGTATTTTTCAGGCTGCGCACGATCGATCGTCATTATTCGAGGCCCGCGTCGCGAAGCTTAGCGTGCGCCGCGGACAGTTCCTTGTTGACGTTGTTCAGGCGCACGGCCAGCTCGCGCATGATTTCGAGCGGCATTTGCGGGATGTCGCGCAGCATCTGCAGGAACTGATCCTTTTTGATCCTGAGCGTGTCGAGCGGTTCGGCGGCGATGATCGTGGCCGTGCGCGGCATTTCGCAAAGAAGCGCCATTTCGCCCACGATGTTGTTTGCGCCGAGGTGCGCCACAACGACGTCGCCTTTCGGCGAGTTTACGGCGACATCGACCTTGCCGCCCAAGATCAGATAGGCGCTGTCGCCGCGGTCGCCTTCTCGAAACAAGACGGCGCCGGCGTCGAACGCCAAGCGCTCGCTTGTGAAGGCCAGCAGCTTCAGGCGCGAGGTTTCGATGTTTGCGAACAGCGGAACGCGGCGCAGCAACTCGACTTCGCTTTGGATACTCATGAGGCTAGCTCCACGTTCGTCATTGCGCAGCCTCGCGGACGGCGGCTTGGGTCTGGTCCGACGTGAGCTTGCCGTGATCGAAATGCAGCACGCGGTCGAAGCGGCTGGCGAGATCGGCCTTCGTCAGCACCCAAAGCGTCGCCTTGCCCTTGCGATGGGCGAGGACGCGCTCGACGATGACGGTCTTTTGCTGATCATCGAGATTTGCGAGCGCGCTGTTGACGACCAGAATCTGCGGGTCCTTGATCAGAGCGCGCGCGAGGCCGAGTTTCTGCC
>JANNEL010000179.1:0-2654 GCA_031378595.1 Alphaproteobacteria bacterium | reverse complement strand
GGAACCGCCGCGGCCAGTGTCACCGAATCAAGTCCGGCACGAAATCCATGCGCCGGCTGCCAGGCCTGGACACGGCCGCCCAAGAACGCGTCGTCGGTGAGCTCCATAGCTTGTGCGGCCTTTGGACGCTGATCAGCGCTTAAGGACGTGGCCAAGGTCAGCATCCTTCAGCAGTTGGCGGGCGGCGCGTTCATCTTTGTCGTGAACCATCACGCGGCGTTGCACCATCGCGACACTGCCGTCCATAACGCTGGCGTGCTGGTCGAGGTCGAAGACTTCGATGCTTTCTGCCTCTAACAAAGCGCGAACAAAGCTGAGCAGGACAACGTCGTTCGACCGCAGCAGTTCAACCATGGAACACACCTTCGTGGAGTGGCACCCTGTACCCTTGACCTGGCGTCGGCCCAGTTCCAGTTTTCAACCTTAGACACTGCCGCACACAACCATATCCGGGGCATCGACGTGAGAGTTTTTCAGCGGTTGGCGAAGGATGCGGGCGAACAGGCCGGCGCGGTGGACCGCCTCTACCGCCTGGTCGAAGCCGATCTGCAGCACGTCAACGCTCTGATCCTCGAGCGGATGCGCTCCGACGTGCCGCTGATCCCGGAACTTGCGGGACACCTTGTCAATTCCGGCGGGAAGCGGCTCCGGCCGATGCTGACGCTCGCTGCGGCGCAACTCTGCGGGTATCAGGGGCTTGGGCACATCCGGCTCGCAACCGCGGTCGAGTTCATTCACACGGCGACGCTTTTGCACGACGACGTCGTGGACGAGAGCGAACTTCGGCGCGGCAAGGCTGCGGCGCACGTGATCTGGGGCAATGCGCCCAGCGTTCTTGTCGGCGACTTCCTGTTCTCGCGCTCGTTCCAATTGATGGTCGAGACGGGCTCGTTGCGCGTGCTGAACATTCTCTCGAACGCTTCGGCCGTGATCGCCGAGGGCGAGGTGATGCAGCTCAACACGCAGGGCAATATCGGCGTCGCGGAAGAAACCTATTTGAAAATCATTGCGGCGAAGACGGCAGCGTTGTTCGCAGCGGCCGCTGAGTCCGGTGCGGTGATCGCGCAGACGGACGGCTTGCGCGAGGCGGCGCTGAAGTCCTACGGGCATAATCTTGGTATTGCGTTTCAGCTCGTCGATGACGCGCTCGACTACTCCGGACGCGAGGCGATGATGGGCAAAGCGGTCGGCGACGATTTTCGCGAGGGCAAGCTTACGCTGCCGGTGATCATCGCGCTCGGCCACGCGAACAACGAAGAGGCCGAGTTCTGGCGCCGCGCGATGGCGCAGCGTCAGCAGACGGACACCGACCTGACGCACGCTATCCACTTGATCGAGAAGCACCAGGCGATCGCCGCGACCGTGACCAGGGCGCGCTCGTTCACGGACGAAGCCTGCCGTGCACTCAACGTGTTTCCCGATAGCCCGATGCGGCGCGCTCTAACCGACCTCGCCGAGTTCTGTATCAGCCGGGCATATTGAGGTTAGGCGGCATCGTCAGTCTTCGCTCAACACGGAGGCCGGCACGCCGAGGGCGCCGGCGATCTTGCGCAGGATCGCGCGCCCGCCCGGCTTTGCACCGGTTTCGATCTGCGAGATGTAGGCTTTTGCCGAACCGATTTTGCCTGCTAGCGCATCTTGGGTCAGTCCGCGCCATTCGCGATAGACCTTGACCGCATTTTCGCCTGCTACGATGCGCTTGGCGACTTCCCACGGAATCTCGGTGTCGTCCCGTTCGCGCACCGCTCTATAACGCTTTGCAAGGAAGGCATCTTCCGCCTCACCGCTGGTGATCGCCTGCCAACGTGCATAGGGCACGACCACGAACGCAGGTTTGCCCTTTTTGTCTCTCACGATCTGAACGTCGTCAGCGCCGCGACTCATTTGTACGCATCCTTTCTATTCAAAACGTCGACCACGACCATGGTCTGCTTCTTCACATCGACCTCAAAGATCGCGCGCCATTCGCCGTGCCGTAGCCTGAAAACGCCCTTCTCTCCCTTGAGAGGCTTTACATCCACCGCCGCCTCGCGATCCGCAGCATACGCTTCGAGCTTTCTCATCAAAGCATCCGTGTCATGAGCGGACACTTTGGCTAATTGTTTCGCGGCGCGTGTCAGGATGGACAACGTCAGCATGCGATAGCATGTATATCTAAAAAGCAAACGTATGTAAAGCTAAAAAGTATACCTCCGCGCGGGAAGGCTTGTACTCATGCCGTCGAATTGTGCGCGGCAGCGGCTTTTACCCACCAATCGGGGTGTGCCGCGGCGATCGATTTCGCGGCTGCTTCGGCGATGGATTTGGTTTCGTAGAGGCCGAAGCAGGTGGCGCCCGAGCCCGACATGCGCGCGGTGAGGCAGCCGTCGGTTGCCGTTAGCGCGTTTTCGACGTGCATGATGACGGGGGCAATTGATTTCGCGGGAGCGGCGAGATCGTTCATCGTGCCGTCGAGATACATCGCGAGGTCGCGCGTGGTTTTGAACGCGCGCCGCGGCGGGGCGAGGGCGCCCGAGCGCACTGACAGCGCCTTGAACACCTGTGCGGTTGGCACTTCGACGCGCGGGTTCACGAGCACGAGCGCGAACGGCGGCAAGTTGCCGATGGGTTCCAGCACCTCGCCGACGCCGCCAATGAGTGTCGGTGCCGCGCGC
>JANNEL010000061.1:0-1598 GCA_031378595.1 Alphaproteobacteria bacterium | reverse complement strand
AACCGATACCGTTATCGATCACCTCGATTCCAACGCGTGCGGAATCTTGAACCAAGCGAATCTCGATGCGTCCGCCTTCTGCAAGCGGCTGCTCTTCGTCGCCCTCTTTGCCGAACTTCGCGCGCACGGCTTCGCCTGCGTTCTTGAGCACGTTGGTCAACGCCTGGCTGACCAGTCGCCCGTCGCACTCCACATGGATCGCCTCGTCAGGCGTTAGCAGCGCGAACGTGATCAAAAACGCAGGCGAGGCCGTGCGCGCGAAGTTCGGCAAAGAAGGCGACGAAGAACAACCGCTTGCCGAAGGCGGACGGATCGAGATTCGCTTGGTTCAGGATGCGGCGCGCGTCGGGATCGAAGTGATCGACAACGGTATCGGTTTGCCGAAAGAAGATCGCAACCGCTTGACCGAGCCTTACGTCACAAAGCGCGTGAAGGGCACGGGTCTTGGCCTCGCGATCGTGAAGAAGATTATGGAAGACCACAAAGGTGCTCTCGCCCTCGAAGACGCACCGAAGACGGACGAGACCGGCGCCACCCGCGAAAGCGGCGCGCTGGTGAGGCTTACCTTCCCGAGGCGGCTTGCCGTCCCGGTCAAACTTGCAGGTGAATGACAATGAGCAAGAACGCCGCTCTCCAGGCACTGGACATTCTGATCGTTGACGACGAAGCGGACATCCGCGAACTCGTCGCTGGGATTTTGTCCGACGAAGGTTACAGCACCCGCCTTGCGGGCGACAGCGACGGGGCTTTACGCGAAACGCGCTCGCGCAGGCCAGCGTTGATCATTCTCGACATATGGCTGCAAGGCAGCCGGCTCGACGGGCTTCAGGTGCTCGACGAGATCAAGAAAGAGCATCCCGATTTGCCGGTCTTGGTGATCAGCGGCCACGGCAACATCGAGACTGCCGTCACAGCAATCAAGAAGGGCGCTTACGACTTCGTCGAGAAGCCCTTCAAAGCGGACCGCATCTTGCTGACGGTCGAACGCGCCTTGGAGGCGCAACGTCTTCGACGGGAAAATGAATCCCTGAAAGAGCGCTTGTGGGACGACTTCGATCTCGTGGGCCAAAGCCACGCGATCGGTCAGTTGCGCCAATTGATCGAGCGGATTGCGCCAACGAACAGCCGCGTGATGATCACCGGCGGGCCCGGATCGGGCAAAGAAGTCGTCGCGCGCCTTTTGCATGCGAAATCGCGCCGGCAGAAGAGCCCGTTCATCGCCATCAACTGCGCCACGATCGCGCCGGAGCGTATGGAGATCGAGCTCTTCGGCGTCGAAGGATCGGGGGAGGGGCGCAAGGTCGGCCTCTTCGAACAGGCGCATGGCGGTACGCTGTTCCTGGACGAAGTGCCGGACATGCCACTGGAGACGCAGGGCAAGATCTTGCGCGTGCTTGTCGAGCAGAATTTCCAGCGCGTCGGCGGCGGCCAGCGGGTGCAGGTGGACGTGCGGGTGATCTCGTCTTGTTCCGCCGATGCGCGGACGGAGATTCAAGACGGCCGGTTGCGCGAGGACCTGTTTCATCGCTTGAACGTGGTGGGTATCCGCGTGCCACCGCTGATCGAGCGTCGCGAAGACATTCCGGCGCTGATCGACC